>DAOWMZ010000066.1 GCA_030642845.1 Candidatus Zixiibacteriota bacterium | reverse complement strand
AGGATGGATGATAAAGATAAATTTTTGTATTATATGGAAATCTATCGAGGCACAAATTCTACTGAAGAAATTATACTTGAGACTATATTGCGACATGATCGCTATGGCTTAATGTATCGAGATACCATCAATACTAAGTTGGAAGAACCAGTGACCAGGCAATTACGCGAGATTACTCTTGATGAGTTCAAACCGGGAGAGTATGAACTTTTTGTCCGAATACGAGGGAGAAGATATAAGAAACTTGATGAGAAAAAGAAGAAGTTTGAAGTCACATGGAATCAAAAATCTCTAATCAAGTATCGTTATAAGGAAGCTGTTTCACAACTGGAATATATTGCTAATCCCAGTGAGATTAAAGAATTGAAGAATATTAAGGATAATAAGAAAAGAGTAGAGGCTTTTAATAAATTCTGGGCATCAAAAGATCCTGATCCAACCACAAAAATTAATGAATTAAAAGTTAAATTTTATTACCGAATTAACGTCGCTACTCGTCTATTTACTGTAATGCATAGAGAAGGCTGGCGGACTGATCGGGGCAGAGTTTTAATTCAATTCGGCGAACCGAATCAGATTGATGACTACCCCTTCAATACCGAAGGAAGACCATATCAAATTTGGCATTATTATGAGGATGGACCATATCGAAGATTTACTTTTGTTGATGATAATGAAGATGGCGATTATAAGCTGATCTTTCCCTACGATGGTCTTAATCAGCGACCTGATTTTTAGGTGGAGGAATATAGATGAAATTAATTATGAATACTATTTTAAAACAATTATGTTTTGTTTTACTTTTTTTTATTGCTACAGGAATAAATGCTCAGGATGATATAAAAAACTCTCTGACTGTCTATTCCGGTGCCGTAGTCTTTGCCGATCCTCAGTTTGATTCGGTTTCACTTGTAGAATTCCCGTTTTCTCTTAACAGGAACGAGTTTGAATTTTTCCACCCTGAAGGGGAAGAGCAAAAACTTTATTCGAGAATATTTGCACAGGTTGATCTTTTCAATACTTTAGGTATCGCAGTAGATTCAATAACTACCTATTTTTCTGTAAGAGTCAATAACAGGACAGAATCACTACAGTCGGGAATTAAATTGTTTAATAAGCTGGCTTTGCTTATTAAACCGGGAATTTATTCAGCAAGGCTTCATGTAATTGATGTCGTCAGCAAGCGGAGTGGGAAAGCTTTTATAGACAAGATAATTGTTGAACCTCCCATGAAGAATAATTTATCTATTGGTGGACCAATCCTTGCTTTTGATATCAAACCGGTTATTGACTCGCAAGCTGTCAACATGCGGTTGGTTCGAAATGATTTTTATATCATTCACAATCCCGTTTCGATGTTTAGTGACAATGATTCTATTATATATATGTATTTTGAATTGTATAATCTTGATTATAATGAAGAGTCCCCATCCAAAATTCAAATCACCTATAATGTTTTACGAAATGACTCTATATTCAAACCACTTGGAGTGAGAAGAATTGACAAGCCGGGGAACAGTGCTGTCTTGGCCGAATCCTTTGAGATAAAAGACTGGCTTACAGATTTATATCAACTGCAAATTATCGCAACCGATATTTCCAGTAATAAGACTGATACAAGTTTAAGTTTGTTCAGGATATTATCATCAGAAGAAGTGACTTTGGCGATTGAAAATTTCCAATCATATGATCCCTACTATGAACTGACTCTTAAGGAAAAATTAAATCTGGTTACATATATAATGGATGCTCAGGAGAAGCAGGCATTGAATCGGTTATCCGATGTAGGAAAGAATAATTTTCTTAAACAGTACTGGAAAGATAAAAAACCCAAAAACCGTTTTGGAGAGATTGTTACTCGCCAGGATCTGATTGCCTATTACAAATTTGCTAATGACCATTTTTCGGAGAATGAAGATAAAAGCGACGGCTGGTTCAGCGACAGGGGAAGAGTGCTTATGTCGTATGGCCAATGGGATGAACTCGAAAATCGTGAAGTTCCTATGCAGCAGGATGCGTATGAAGTATGGCGGTACTACAGCTTCAAAGAAGGGAAAGTATTTATTTTTGAGGAGTGGCTTGGATATATGAGGCTTGTTCATTCCAATGTTACCGGGGAGATTTTTAATAAAAACTGGGACGAAATGTTAAAATCCGGATTGATTGATATTGCACCTGATTTTGTTGATGAAGAGGATGATGGTTCGGGCTTATAATGTTGTTAGTTGATTATATAAAAAAAGAGCCTTAATTTCTTAAGGCTCTTTTTTAATGGTGGAATATCTGTTTTATTTACCCTTTTTAATTATCTTGACTCTGTCCTGATTACCTGGAGTTCTGATTGTCCTTTTAATAGGGACGGTAAAACGGGAACTCTGTGGGTCACTCAGTTCAATAGTAAATGATTTATTGAAAGATTTTGCCAGATAATCATCGTTAATTTTAATTATTCCAGAAACAGTTTCGCCGGGTTTAACTTTATCAGGGAGTTCAACACTAAAATAATCTTGTGCAAAAGCAATCATGGAAATATCCAAAGGTTCCTCTGAAACATTAGTAATTACAAATTCGGCTTTGTCGATAACCTTATCACTAAACTGTGACAAATCAACTTTATAAGGTACTATCCTTATTGGATAAGTGGAGTCCGGACGAGGAGTGATTGTGGCAGTAATTGTTACCCGTTTATCCGGCGGACCTTCGTTAGTCTGGATTTTAGGTTTTTTGGATACCTTTGATTTATAAGTTTTGGTATCAAATATAATTTCTAATTTTGCACTGTCACCGACAGGCAGCACCTTTTTATCTAATGGTGCTTTGGTGCATCCTCAGCCAGGCACCACTTTCAGGATCTTGAGTTCATCATCACCGGTAGAGAGCAGCCAGAAATCATGAGAAATTTTTGAATGTTGCGGAACAAACCCAAAATTAAATGAGGATTCGGCAATAGTTAGTCGGGGTGCACTTGCAGCTATCCCGGCAAATACCAGAACCGAAATCAGGATCAAAAATAGTTGCTTAAGAGTCTTCATAATTTATTGTTATATCCTCCGTATGTATTACTTATACTTTATATTTCGATCAAATCGTTAATTTGCTTTACCTATAAAATTTACGTCTGATAGGGATGGTAATGTTGGTTTTATTCTTGTCATTGATTGAAAAAGTTATAGCTGTCTGAAAAGGATCATCTTTGTAGTCTTTATTCAGCTTAATATACCCATTTACCGATTCATTAGCTTTTATCGATTTTGGATATTTAATTGTATATTTATCAGAAACATCTGATATGATTTTTATTTTATAATCAATGGAATAAGTATTGGTCATAATAAAGGGGATACTGTCAATATCTTTACGCGTAGTATGACCAAACTCAAATCGATAGGGCTTAATTGATACCGGAACCAGTATATCGAATGACTGCTGAATTTGGCCTTTCATAGATACTCTTATAGGATCAGGATTGCCATTATAGAATATTCGAATTGATCTGAAAATAGCATCTCTGTATTTCGTGACATTCCATTCAATATCAATTAGCATGCTGTCACCGGGGGCGATCCTGTCTGATTCCTTATTGGTTATAGCACAGGAACAACCGGTTTTGATTTCATCAATTACAACGGTATCGGTTCCAATCGATTTTAACCAGAATCCATGATAGAGGATTGAGTTGGTGGGGGTTAAGCCGAAATCAAATTGATTGGCCGGTGCAACAAGATAAGCATCTGCATTGATATTAGCAGAAAAAGCCATTACGAATATTATTAATAATAATTTCTTCATCTTTACCTTATATCAGGTTGTTATATATTAGTTCCAACCCTTGTGAAAATACTACAATATGAGTTTTTGTCAAGTTTGTTAAGGGTTTAAACCAGATTATTTATCCAATGGAATTGTTTGATAGAATTGAAGTTATGAAGTTCCAAACGCTTACTTCAATCAAATATCGAATATTTTACCCGGATTTAGAATATTTTTAGGGTCAAATTGTAATTTTATCTTTCTCATCAGGTTGACTGCTTTACCATGTTCCAGTTCAAAAAGATCCTTATGACCAAGTCCTATTCCATGTTCACCCGAAATTGTTCCGCCTAAATCTATTGTTTTCCTGATAATCAAGTCATTTATTTTTTGAGCTTTATCCCATTCCTGCTGGTCGTCTCGATTGGCTAACATCAAGGCATGCAACAGCCCTAACCCTACATGACCGAATGTATGCATGATTATGTTGTTTTCATTTGCAGTTTTATGGCAGAATTCAACCATCTCTGGTAGTTTTGAAATAGGGAAAGCGACATCATTTCTCAAAATTGTGTAACCCGGCTTTCTATGCTTAATAGCCTCAGTTACCCAATGGCGGATTTCCCAGGGATTGTGATTATCTGCAAGCATAAGAGGTTTCCCGCCAAATTCAGAACATACTTCATTCGCAAGTTCAGCATTTGAATCAAGAACTTCTTCGGGTCCGTGAATCTCAAGGAAGAGTGAAGGGAGTTCATCAAGATTATAATTTTTAAGAGAATTCAAAGCCTGAATTACAGCCCGATCCAAAAACTCAATTGCGGCCAGATCAAGACCATAACGGCACATCTCCGAAACTGCTTTTGATGCTGATTTTTCATCTCCAAAAATAAAGGCAATCTGTCGCCTGCCTTCTGGAAGACCAGCAAGTTTGATTGTGATTGCTGATATTACAGCGAGAGTACCTTCTGAGCCGGAAATAAGATCGACCAGATTATAACCACTGGATCTTTTGATTGCTCTATTCCCTAACTTTACAATTTCACCGGTTCCGGTGATTACTTCCAGCTCTAGAACGTATTCTCGAGTACCGCCGTATTTTACCGAATAGATACCACTGGCATTAGTTGAGACCATTCCTCCGATAGTTGCAATATCTCCGGAACCACCCGGCGATGGGGGAAAGAAAAGCCCGTCATTCTTTAAGTAAAGGTTTAAGTCGTCATATATAATCCCCGGTTCTACTTTAACTTGTAAATCATCAGGCCAGTACTCAATAATATTTGTCATGCGGCTGAGATCAAGTACTATACCATCAGGAAGAGGTATTGTTGAACCTTCAAGGGCACTTCCAGCCCCTCTGGTTGTGATGGGGATTTTGGCTTCATAACATGTTTTGACTATCTCACTGATCTCTTTTGTATTGGTTGCCCAGATTACTGCAAGTGGTTTTACACCTGGCAAGGTAGATTCGTCTTCGGAAGCAACATTAAGCTGATCAGCCTGAATCGAAAATTGATCTTCAGGTACTAGCGAGGTTAGCTTTTTCAGTATATCCATCTTATCCTAATTTTTTGAATTTCGTATTACCTGGTAGAAGGGGTCCCACATCGGGCACATTATCGGGTCTTTTTTTAGATTCTTAAGATCTTCTTTATCCAATAAATTCTTGTCAATAATCGTAAAATAGACATATTCATTAAACCAGTCATCATACATATACCAATAGCCATCGTCCCCTTTTTTGGTTCCCCAGCTATTTTCGACTAACCATTTAGTTGGCATTCCTGCGTTAGTAGTATCCACGCCCATAAGAACCATTGCATGATTAGGGTTGCTGTCATAATACTGGATTCTATCTTTCTTGGAGATTTTGAAATCAATACCAAAAGTTGTATTGTAATCATAAACATCAGCTGCAAAAATACCTTTATCGCCATAATTCCCCTTGCCAACATCACAGGCAAACCAAACTGCTTGACTGTCAAGTAATGCTTTAAGTGAATAGGCTTTAAGCTTTTCAATTGGCAGGTTAAGCATAGTCATATCTGGTTTATCTGCCATATTGCGACTGGATTGCATTTGATAAACCTGACCGTATTCCTTGAAGGGATTATTCATAATCGTAACATATTCAGGAATATTCATAGCGAAAAATTCTTTGTAGAATGATTGCGGGGTATAGGTTTTTGGTTCGGAAACAGTTGAATCTTTATCTTCATAACGAAAAATAAATTCTTTGGGAGGTTGGCCGTATGCGAATATCATCAGAGTATAAATATCTTCCAGCATCACTTTTTTGCGATCCCGGATTTCATCTTCGGTTTTTCCGTTTTTGTGCATCTCACGGATTTCCGAAGCAAACATTCTCAATTTCCTATTGGTCAGTTGATTGATAGTTCCGGTTGATGTTGACTGTTTAGTCTCAGGCATAGCAGATATTGGGACAGCTCCGTATTTATCAAGTAGATCGGTCACATAATGCCACCATCCGCCATCACCAAAAGGACTATCCAATGTAATTTCCAATTCACGATCATCATAAGCTCGATCACGCAACCTGATAATCTCTTCGAGGAAAGTGTTGGCTTTTTCCATTTTATCCCAGAATGTTAAATATGGCTGCGAAAGTTCAAATGAAGATAATCCAAAATTTGTCATCAGATCAGGATTGAAAATATTTAATCCGGCAAAGAGCCAGCATCGTCCGGAGCCTTTTTGGTTGGAGACCCCACTCTTTTTCAGGCGATGGTTGAAATGCTTATTATGAGCTACAACAATATCATGATTTAGAGATAAATTTTTAATGTTATTGTTTGTCACTGCATTAATCAGGCTCTGCTTGTCACCCTGATTATTAAACTTTTCTTCCAACTTTTTAATGAGATTTTCGCTGAGAGCGGTTTTATCTGATGCAAAGGCTGATATTGAAAAGATAAACAGAATTAATATAATCATTAATGACTTCAAACTTTACTCCTTTTTGATGTTGCATGGTGCAACTGGTAGTATTGATTAATAAGGGTAAATCTAATTTATGCTGTTGTAAAGGAAATTTGAGTTTTAAGAATGATAGAATATTTATAAAATTATCAGCGAATTCTTGTACTGTCAGTTCTTGTCCTCGTCTTACTGGGATGTGAACTGACAGTCCTCCTGAATTGATGTTAATTAAGCGTTAGGTCACAATCCGCCAGGGCGGCTCAAGACCAGACGCAACTTATAGAAGAATCTCCTCTAACTTACTTCAGTAATATCATCTTGTTTGTCTTAATATCATCACTGGTAATTATCCTGTAGAAAGATATACCACTCGCGACAGTTGTGCCATTGTTATTTGTTCCAGACCATCTGATATCAATCTGCCCGGTGGTATAATAGTTCATGATGTCATAAACCTTTTCACCCAGCACATTATAAATCTCTAATTGAATATTTTGTGCTGTTGGATTCTGGAAACTGATAACTGTTTCATTATTGAATGGGTTGGGGTAGTTGGTGAGCGGTGAAATATCATCTGACCATAGAGTATCATTATAAACACGTTTACCTTCAGCAGTAGCTAATTCAATACTTTGTAATGTACTGCCATTAATATCAAGAAGATCACCACCACTAAATATTACCCCATCAAAAGAATAAATCAGTACTCTTGTTACACTGTTTTCGGAATCAAAATTGTAATTGATTTCCATTTGATCGAACAAAAGCAATGGTGATACGTTGCCATTAAGAACAATATAAGCTGCCCTCATCTCTATTCCATAGACCTTCAGGATGTCATTATAAACATAAGCACTGGCAGTGTCTACTCCCTGAACGGCATCATAGGGGAGAGCATCACCTCGTATGATATTTATTTGATAAACGAGATCTGTAACAGAAAGAGTCAGACCATCCCGATTTACATCAGATGCAGCAACCTGTGCTTGATAGTTGGTAAAAACACCAATTCCATACACGAAATAATTAGTATAAAGTACCGCATCTGCAATTTCGTTGGCAATACCATTAAGATTCATATCACCTCTAACATCAATCGAATCAACACAGATT
>DAOWMZ010000221.1 GCA_030642845.1 Candidatus Zixiibacteriota bacterium | reverse complement strand
GAGCTGTTTTTCTGTAAAGACTTCTTGCCATGAATAATATTTAGACCAGGAACAGGCACCGTTGTCTTTCACTGCCTTAAGATAAGGGATAGATTTTCTGTCCCAGACATGGGCGATATCATCGGTCATCCCGCCGCAGGTGGAATGATAATATGCTTCAATTAGCTTATCTTCATACAAAATCACTTGACCGGCGGCAGCAATAATTGCTTTATTGATCAGCTTGTTTTCCACCGATGATCCTTCATAAACCTGATCAAAGATACTGGATTTTAAATCGTATTGTTCCGCTGGATATTGTTGTAAATGCGCCATTGCATAGGTACGGGCGGCAACCGCCTGTGCTTTTACCGCTTCGATTTCATCATCTGTTCTTTTACCGATTTCAGGCGGAACGACTCCTTTGAGGTAATCTTCCATATAGACAATATTGATAAGTTGCACATTCAAGCCGTAGGGGAGAATTTGAGTAATACCTCGATATGATTTCCCATTTACCTTAATACGATTGTTAGTCCCACGCGGGATGATATTTACTTCGTCAACATTTTCCTGAATTTCAAGACCATTATGATTTCTAACGGTAAGGAGTTTTCCGTGACTGGTGACTTCAACCGGTTTACTGGAATAGTAAACTTCCTGTTTTCCCTGAGTTAGGCATTCTATGGCAAAAGCTTTTTCAGCCGATATTTTTGCTACTTTGGAGTTTTCATCAAGAAGCACTCTGACAAATGGAACACGAATAAATGATCCGGATTCTACATCTTTAAGCCCCGGGACAGTGGCACAGCTCCAGATGGTAATCATCAGGCACAGAGCGGTCCCAGCACGGGCCAAATATTTTATAAACGTTGGAAAAAAGCCTTTATCTGATTTTTCAGAATTCATTAGTATCTCACATTTGGTGGTTGTACAATATGTCCCAGCACGGGGATTAATATATCTCTTTTATCTTTATGTCGGTAATTTACGAATGATTCTGAGCGTAAACATGCCTCACCCAATACAGCAAAAGCAGCCGCTTCCACATAATCACCATCAATACCAAGTTCATCAACCATTCTGATTCCGATATCAGGCAGGTAACTGCCTAAACCTTTCCTAAAGAAAATGTTCTTTCGACCTCCTCCGGTCAAATATAATTTATTTAAATCTTTATCATTTAGGTAGAGGGATTCAATTCCTTTTATTATAGCCAAAACTGTTAGTTCAGAAGTTGTAGCCATCAGGTCTTCGTATGAGATTTTAAATTTATTCCCAAATTCTATTATTTCTTCAGCAGTTTTAAGACCAAATGCTTCCCTTCCGGTAGAGACCTGTTTGTTAGAAAAGAAGGGATTGCTCAACAGTAATGTTAATAATCGCTGGTTTACATTTCCTTTACGAGCAATCTGACCGTTTTTGTCAAATGGTTTATTGAACAGTTTTTCTGACAGAATATCGCATAGACTATTACCGGGGCCGCAGTCACTGGCGGCTATCTCTTTGTTTGATTTGTTTGCAGGAAAATAGAAATAATTTGAGATACCGCCAATATTGATAATCAGACGTGGTTTGGTGTTTGAGAATAAATCGAACATGGCTCCGGTGGTAATAGGGGCTCCTTCGTTGCCTGCTGCAATATCTGCTTGTCTGAAATCACCGGTAACAATTCGGTTGCATTTCGCTGCTATTTGATCAAGAGAACCAATTTGAAGGGTTCCATTGATTAGCAACATGCCAATTTTAACTCTTCCGGGGATATGTCTGATAGTTTGTCCATGCGAAGCGATCATGTTTACATTGATATTATTTTTCTTAAGCCTCTTGATAAATTCTTTTGCTTTTAAACCAATAAACATACCAAGTATATTATCGAGTTGAATAATTGATTCTGGATTTATTTGTTTGCAGTGGATTTGGTTGTGGATTTGTTTTTTGAGCGATGCAGGAAAATCGAATTTATTTTTGGCTAAAACCTTAATGTTCTTTTTATTCTTGATGCGAGAGATTCTAACTGCACAGAGATCAAGACTATCCGCAGAGGTGCCTGAGTTTATCCCCAGCACAACCAGTCTTTTTTGCTGAATGAGCCTTTCAAGTAACATATTACATAGAATTAATATATCATCGTTTTGTCCAGTTTGAACTTCAAACCGCCGATTCTGTCTAAAGCACTTTTGATTCTGTTTTCATCGATGTCCCCGCGTTTGACAGCATTACAGAAAAATTCATAGGCTATTTTGAATTGGTCAAAATCAGTACCAAATAACAGTATGTCATGGCCGGCTTCAAAAGCGGCTTTGGTACGGGGGCCTATTTCTCCTAAAGATACTGCTCCTGACATTGTTAAATCATCGGTAATAACCGGTCCGTCAAATGATAGATTCTGTCGCAGCATTTCTGAAATAATTTTCTTTGAACCGGTGGCAATGGTGTTATCTATATTGGGGAGGTGAAGATGAGTAGTCATAATCATATCAGCTTCATAACTAATGCCGGTTTCAAAAGGAATCTTTTCACGATATTGCCATGTCTGCAAGTCATAATCGGCAGTAGCGGTTTCCAGATGCGGATCAATGGCACTGGCTCCAAGACCGGGGAAATGTTTAAGGCAGCAGAGCATTCTGGTCTTTTTAGTTGTTCTTACCGCTGCTTCAACAAATACTTTTACAATGTCCGGAGTTTCACCAAAACAGCGGCCTTCGGTACATTTATTTTCTTTGTTGAGAAAAATATCACATACCGGAGCGAGATTCAGGTTGATGCCAATAGAGTCCATAAAGAGAATGGCACGAGAGTAATCTTCACAGAATTTCTCAATTTTACCGAACTGACCGTATTCATACGCCCCTTTTAATTCTGCAGGAGCTCCTCGTAAACGGCTGACCCGCCCCCCTTCCTGATCGATAGCTATAAAGGGTATGGAGGAATCATACTGAGCCTGTATTGCTTTAATATTATCTATAGTTTTTTGATGTGAGGGGCAGTTTTCTTCAAATAGAATCAGACCGCCAATATTTTCCTTTTTTAAAAAATTCAAAAAAGCCGGTGGTGGTTTCGGTTCGTGGAAACCGATTATAAACAACTGACCGATCTGGTCGAGTATTTTAGTTTTTTTCTTATTCATTTGTTTTCCCCAATTATAAAAAATTATCTCACACAAACGATGTTTCGCCCTTCGTCTTTAGCTTGATATAATGCTTCGTCAGCAATAGTAACCAATTCTTCCTGAGGTTTTCCATTTTCCGGAAAGGAACTGAGACCGACTGATACGGTAATTTTGAGCAAGCTGTGTTTTCCGGCATCAATTTTGGTCATCTCTACCTGTTCTCGAATCCTATTACCGATAACAACTGCCTCTTGCTGAGGTGTTTGTGGTAATATAACTACAAATTCTTCTCCTCCATAGCGAACAAATATATCAACATCTCTTATACACTTTTGAATAACTTCAGCCAGTTTCTGCAGGACAATATTTCCGGTTTCATGACCGTATGAATCATTAATCTTTTTGAACCAGTCAATATCAACCATAATTATTGAAAGAGGTAAATTGTATCGACTTGCACGGAGTTTTTCTTCCTGTAGCTTACGAATGAAATACCGATAATTATAGGCTCCGGTCAGGTCATCAATTATGCTGAGCTCTTTTGTTTGTTTATGCAGTTCAGCATTCTCCAGAGCCATTGCAACTGAATGGGCGACAGTCGAGAGAGTTTGAAGATCGCGTTCTGTAAATTGATTCAGTATATCTGATTCGACAATTAAAACACCTTTAATCTGCCCATGGGAATTAACCGGAAACATCATCGCCGATTTTGTATTTTCACTGAGGGGGATAAAATCTTTGTGTTTAGTAATATCTCTTATATGGATTGGTTCATCAAGTTCGCAGACCATTTTTACAAGGGGAAATTGTTTAGTATTCAGGGCAAAAAGTTGATAATTCTTTTTGTTGTCAATCAATCGAGCTCGATAAACATACCGGTCATTGTTATCTTTGAAGATAATCGCTCCATGAGCATATCCCAGGACAGAGCTGATAATTTTTACAACAGCTTTGATGACATCATCCGGTTGGAGGATTGTTGACAATTTTTGGTTGTTATCATGTATTATTTCCATCTGTCCCTGGTATTTCTCTAATTCCGAGGTGCGTTTATTTAGGGTATCGAACAATCTCAGCAGACGTTTTTCTGATTTGCGCATGTAGTCTGATCCATATGATATAGCTAAATAAAAGACTACAAAAAAGCCGATTCTGTAAGAGACTATGAAGGCTGTATCAACACTTAGATTATTATAAACAGTCAGAATATATGCTATTATAACTCCTATCGTTACGGAAAATGCAACCCAGAAGCGAAGGAGATAAGCTGTTGCTGAAAGTGTGAGCAGAAACAGGGAATAGTATGGGGAATCAATTCCGCCGGTATATGTTATGATCAGAGGAACGGCCAGCATATCGAAAATTATTGATGAAAGAT
>DAOWMZ010000254.1 GCA_030642845.1 Candidatus Zixiibacteriota bacterium | reverse complement strand
TAAATATCAGAAGCAAAAATAGATACAATTATACAACAGAGCCAAATATTTCTGAATGTTATAATAAACTTTCTCATATCTTTTGATGTCTTTAACGGTATGTAATCCGTACGACATCCCTAATATACTACATATCGGAACAGTGAAAAGGAATATTAATAGATTTTAAATTCTATTGAATAGGTCTTTATGATGAGTTTTATTCTGTTATTGGTTTAAAATAAAATTTTGTGGGCGGCAGACGTCCCCGTCTGCCCCTACACACACACATTTTGTACTTTATTATCGAAACTACAAGAGTTTAGACCTACAAGAAACTTAGTAAAATGGCAGAACCGATAAATGGATAATGGTTCTGCCCTACTGGGAATGACCGTTATTGGTTTAAATATTAGAAGTAATTATTTGATTTTGATAGTAATCATAGTGACATCATCATTTTGCTCAGCTTTCCCCCTGAATATTTCCAAACCCTGCAAAATAGCGGTACAAATATTCTGAGCTGAATCTTTATGATTTATTATTAGAATATCAATTAATCTGTCAATTCCGAATTCTTCCATAGTTTCGTTAGCCGCTTCAGTGATACCATCGGTATATAAAAAGAGAGCAGAACCTTTGTGGATATTTATTATTTGAGATTTGTAATCATTGTTTTCCAAAACCCCAAGTACAATATCAGCCTCTTTCATAAACTGAATATCGCTATTGCTGTCGATAACAACAGGGGGAAGATGTCCAGCATTAACGAATTCAAAAAGACCGGTAGAAATATCAATTACTCCAAATAGTGCGGAAATAAATTGATTGGGTTTATTCAGATCGCAAAGTACATGATTAAGGCTATTGGCAAGCCTTCCCAGAGAGAATGGATCTCTGTTTTTTATTTGGGCTCTTTCTATAGCCATAACATTAGCCATCAAAAGTGCTGCCGGAACCCCTTTGCCGACAACATCACCAATCGAAACAAATATCCTGTTATCATCCAGTTTTAAAACATCAAAAAAGTCCCCGCCTACTTCACGAGCAGGTACATTATGACCATAGACAAATTCAATATTCTCAAAACTCTCGTTGGTGGGTAGAAAACTCTGCTGAATTGATCTTGCTATTTGAAGCTCTTCTTTTAAAGCAATCAGTTTTTCTTCTTCATTCCTGAGCCTTGCCCCCTCGATTATCTGTGAGCATTGTGTTCCTAAAATCCCCAAAAACCGTCGATCTTTTTCAGAAAAAGCGGAATCACTTTTTTTATTAAAAATAGCCAAAACCCCAATCAATCCCTTGTTGGTCAGTAACGGGGCTGCAAGTAGTGATTCTATTCCAAACGATTTCAAATCAATATTTGAGAGAGGATTATCTTCAGTTGGTGAGTTAATCATCAGGATTTTCTTATGCTTGATCATCCATCCGGTCAGGTTCATGTTAAAATGAATGGGCATTTCCTGTTGTGTGTCTGATGTTCTCCGGATAAAGGTTTGCAGATTCTGGTTGCTGTCCTGCTTGGCATCTATTAAAAAAACCGCCCCCTGAATGGCATCAATATGTTTGAGACTTTTATCTATTATGATTTCAGTGATTTCTTCAACAGCCATTGAGGCTCCAATAGCACTGGCAATATCATTCAAACTGGATAATTCGGAGATTGCTGTTTTCAGCTTTTTTATTTCGGCGTTCTGATTCTGCGGCATTGTCAATCCTTTAATATGTATCCTATTATAAATATAAATATTTTAATTACCAATAAAATATAAATTTACCTGGCATAAGACTTAGTTTATAAATAAATTGTTTAAAATCAGGAAGGAGTTATCAGTGAAAATAGTAGTACTACTTTTTTGTTTATTGTCAGCATTTTCGGCACATACAAAAAACATCACTTTTGATGAATTATACAGTATCCCCCGCTGTCTTGATCCCCGGATTTCACCAGACAGCAAGCAGATTGCCTTTACATTAAAAACTACTGATGTTAAGAGTAATTCCAGCCGGTATCATATATGGGTTATGAATTCCGATGGAACCAATCTTAGACAATTTACAAATAGTGGCAGCAAAGATCTGCAGCCAAGGTGGACATTGGACGGGAAATATATTCTTTTTAAGAGTAATCGATCCGGTAGTAGTCAGGTATGGAAAATACCGGTCAATGGGGGTGAAGCGGTACAAGTGACTGAAATCGCAAGTGGTGTTTCAGAATATGAAGTTACACCAAAAGGGATGGAATTGCTTATTGTCTCCGAAACTTATCCAGAATGTATTAATGACAGTTGCTACAATGCCAAAGAGAAGGAAATAGAAGAGTCACCCACAAAAGCAAAATTATACGATAAACTCCTCTACCGCCATTATAATAGCTGGGATGACGGGAAAGTCAGTCGTCTGTTTTTGGCAGATTTGGCTACCGGAAAACATCATCCCCTGTTTATAAATGAACATTCGGTTCCGACAGACCTGCTTGGCGGACATAGAGATTATGATATTTCACCTGATGGAGCCGATATTTGTTTTGCGATGTCGGTTGATTCAGTTCCTGCTATTGGTGTAAACAACGATCTTTATTTGATTTCATCCGAAGGTGGACAGCCATACAAATTAACAGATAACCCCGGTCTGGATATTTCTCCCCGATATTCACCCGATGGGCGTTATATGCTTTACCATTCTACAGCCCGGTTCGGATATGAATCTGACCAGCGTGATCTGATTTTGTTAAATAATGAAAAAGAGAAATCAGAAAACCTTACTATTAATTTTGATTTGTCGGTCGGATCTTTTGTATGGGATCCAAATTCCAAATTTGTTTATTTTACTGCAATAGAACATGGGTTGAATAAAATTTGGCAGTTGAATATTTCATCTCGGAAAATTGAATTGGTTTTAGGTCATGCGGTATTTTCTGATTTAAGAATATCTCCCGATGGAAAGTATCTGATACTGAGTGTTTCAACTTCAGACAGACCGTATGAGCTTTACAAATATGATCTGAGAAAAAACAGACTTAATCGCCTGACCTTCTTTACAGATGATATTGTTAAAAGCCTTGAAATGAATAGAGGAAAAAGTTTCTGGTTTGAAGGAGCAATGGGGGATTCAGTTCATGGTTTCATAACCCTTCCACCCAACTTTGATGCAACAATTAATTATCCAATGATACTCCTGATTCATGGTGGTCCACAGTGGTGCTGGCTGGGAGATTTTAATTATTACGGATGGAATACTCAATTAGTAGCAGCGCAAAATTATGTCGTGGTTCAGATCGATCCTCATGGAAGTGCCGGATACGGTTTGAAATTCAAAGAGTATGTCTCCGGTAACTGGGGGAGAGGTGATTATGAGGATTTGATGAAAGGGGTTGATTTTCTGATTGAAAAATATCCTTTTATCGACTCTACCCGTATAGCCGCTCTTGGCCGTTCTTATGGTGGCTTTATGGTTAACTGGATCTGCGGACATACTGATCGTTTCTCCTGCCTGGTTTCAGTCGATGGCTCAGCAAACCAGATAAGCGAATATGGTTCTACCGAAGAACTATGGTTTCCTGAATGGGAAAACAAAGGCACTCCCTGGGATAACTACGAAGAATATTACCGCAGTTCCCCAATTATGTATGCGAAGAATTTCAAAACACCGACCATGGTAATACATGGTCAAAATGATTACCGGGTAGATTTAAGCGAGGGATTGCAAATGTTTACTGCATTACAGAGGATGGGAGTCCCATCGCAGCTTTTGTATTATCCTGATGAAGGACACAATGCCCGTATAATTGAGAATTTGCAATTCACTTATGAAGAGATCTTCAAATGGCTGGAAAAATGGCTTAACTAATGAAGTAGTTTTCTTTCAATATATAGAAAATATAAAATTTATCGTTTGTTTAAAAAACAATTCACTTTTCCTGCTTGAATTCTTATAATATGTGTGTAATAAAATTTACATCTAAGGGAGTTGTATTGGACCTTATAAAACAACTTGGTCCCCTTGCTTTTGCCAGCCGTCTTAAAAGGCTCAGTGAGAGACTACAAAAGGATGTCTCTCAAATTTATAAAAACCAATCTATAGAATTTGAAGCTCGCTGGTTTC
>DAOWMZ010000162.1 GCA_030642845.1 Candidatus Zixiibacteriota bacterium | reverse complement strand
GCCCTTCCGCTTTTTATTTTGAGCTTTTTTATACCAATAATAGCAGCTAATACTTTGGCGGCAATCGCATTAAAAAGATTAGTGGCCGACTGTGGCATAGTACCAAATCTGTCATTTATCTCATCACGGATTTTTTCAACCGAGTCAATATTAATACAATCTGCAAGTCGGCGATATATATCCACTTTCTGCTGGCGGTTATTAATATATTTATCACTGAGGAATATTTCCACATCCAGTTCTAGTTTTATTTCCGGTAAAATATGCGATTTTTGTCCCTTTAGTTCTGCAACAGCCTCTTCGAGCAGTCGGTTGTACATATCATAACCAATCTCTTCGATAAAGCCGGATTGTTTTGCTCCCAAAATTGTCCCTGCACCGCGAATCTCAAGGTCGCGCATCGCCAGAGCAAAACCTGCTCCTAAATCAGAGTGAGCCTCGATAGCTCGAAGTCTTTTGATAGCATCCCGTTTTAATTTTCGCACCGGCGGACTCAGCAAGTAGGCATAAGCACGGGTAGCACTCCGCCCGACCCTTCCTCGTATTTGATAGAGTTGCGCCAGGCCGAACCGATCAGCCCGGTTTATTATAATTGTGTTGGCATTAGGAATATCCAGACCGGATTCAATAATCGAAGTACAAAGCAGCACATTAAATCGCCCGGCTAAGAATGCAAGCATGACGCTTTCGAGAGATCTTTCATGCATCTGTCCATGAGCAATGGCAATCTCTGCCTGGGGTACAATCTTTTTTAGATACTCATACATGGCATCGATTGTCTGTACCCGATTATGTACAAAAAAGATCTGCCCGCCCCGATTGATTTCTCGCAATATCGAAGCAGTAATTATATCAGGATTAAACTCAGTTACTTCGGTAAGAATCGGCAGACGATCTTTGGGCGAGGTATTAATAATACTCATATCCCGAACACCAATCATGGACATTTGCAGCGTTCTGGGAATAGGTGTGGCCGACATTGAGAGAGTATCTACATTAGTTTTTAATTGTCTGAGCTTCTCTTTGTTTTTCACTCCAAAGCGATGCTCTTCATCAATAACCAACAACCCCAGCTCAGGGAAATAAATATCTTTAGAGAGCAGCCGATGGGTTCCTATTACCAGTTCAACTTTCCCGGCCCCTATATCTTCAATTATTTCCAGTTGTTGCTTGCGGGTTTTAAATCGTGACAACATTTCTACCCGTACCGGGAATTCCGCTAAACGTTCTGAAAAGGTCTGGTAATGCTGCTGTGCCAAAATTGTAGTAGGGACTAAAACTGCAACCTGCTTGCCCCCTTCAATTGCTTTGAAAGCGGCTCTAATAGCAACTTCGGTTTTCCCGTAACCGACATCACCGCAGATCAGACGATCCATCGGTTGATCAATTTTCATATCGCCCTTAACATCAATAATAGCTTTTTCCTGATCAGGAGTTTCCTGAAAAGGGAATGATGCTTCGAGCTGTTTCAGCCAGACCGTATCATCCCCAAAAGAAAAACCGGATTTTGTTTTACGCTTGGCGTATAATTTCAATAAATCTTCGGCCATATCAATGACCGCTTTTTTAGTTTTCTTTTTGAGCTTTTCCCAACCTGCTCCACCTAAATGGGTGAGAACCGGGTCGGAGTCTTTACCGGAATATTTTGATACTCTGTTAAATTCTTCGATAGGAACATACAGCCTGTCTTTCTCGGCATATTCCAGCAGGAGGCAATCACGATGTCTTTCATCAACAACAATAGTTTCCAGGCCGAGATATTTGGCGATACCATGCTCAGTATGAACCACAAAATCACCGCGGGTCAGACTGGAATAATCAGAGATAGCAACACCTTCTTTAAACTTTTTCCTTCTAACCCGGCGATGATACCTGCTGAAAATTTCATGATCAGTCAGTATTGCAAATCTCCCTGACTGACAAATAAATCCCCCTTTAAGATTGGCTGCTTCAATATTCAAACTGTATTCTTCGCCAATCCTCTCACCCATCAATTCCTTTAGTCGATCAACCTGGGGAGCTGTATCGGTAGCGATGAAATAGGTGACACCTATTTTATCAAATTCCTGAGTTGTTTCGGACAATAAATCCAATCTGGATCCAAACGAAGGATGCAGTTTACATTCAAAATCAATAATGCCGGATTTCCCCCCTCGGAACGGAACCATATCAACAACGTGATAATCTTTCAGTTTTTGAAAAAGCTTTGTTGGATCTTGATAGTATAATTCCGGTGTTGGCAGTTTCTCCAGTCGATCTTTCATTCGAACATAGAGCGCCAAACCCTCATTTATGATATTTCCGGCTTCTCCTTCAATAACCTCATTATTATCAAAAAAGATAATTGATTTATCATCGATATAATCAATCAATGCTCCCTGACTAATGCCAAACATAATGGAAAGCCATTCAAGTCCGGGTAATTCGGGGTCATTGAGATAACGAGTGCGAATATAGTCAGCATCATTTTCCGAAATATTATTGAGATACTCTTCGAGACTCTCTTGTGTAATTGGAATTTCACGTTTGGGAAGTAATGATATTTTATCAATTCTCTTTGTAGTACGCTGATCGGAAACATTAAAGAGTCTTATCGTATCAACTTCATCACCAAAAAATTCCACCCTGACCGGAGCTTCCGATCCGGGAGAGAAAAAGTCAATCAACCCTCCCCTGACAGCAAAATCACCCACTTCTTCAACAATCGGAACTCTTCGGAAACCCATGTTGATCAATTGATCTACCAGATCATCAAGATCAATCTCTTTGCCTACCTCAAGAGAGATCCGGTTGGACAACAGTTGTTCTTTTGTAATTGTTGGTTCAAGAAGTGATCTTATCGGGCAAACAATAATCGATAGTGACTTATCCAATAATCCAGCCAGAGTGGAAATTCGCTGTCCCATAATTTCACCCTGCGGAGCTTTGAAATCATAGGGTAAAATCTGGCGAGCAGGAAAAAGACCAACACTATCAATCCCAATTAATACCGAAAGGTCATCATAAAGATCATTGGCTGAGGGTGTATCTTTGGTGACAATTAAAATAGGTTTAGTTGTATTTTGAGAAACAGCTTTAATCAAAAATGAACCGCTTGAACCGACTAAACCGGTAACAGTATTATAAGAGGAGGTATTGTCTATAATTTTATTACATAGCTCAATTACAGAAGGATATTGAGACCATAAATTATGAATTGATGATAAAATCGATGATGACTTTGCTGTCTTAAGCGACATAAATGATTCCTTTACCTAAATTGCTATCTCATCTTTCACTCAAAAAACGCAAAAACCCCCAGATCACAGAATGACCGGGGTAGTTGCTATTTAATTGCACACCAATTATAAACTAATAATCAAAAATAAACTATAAAAATTTTAACCAGAAGTTGCATCTTGCAATAAATCAGCACCAACTTCAAGTTGATCGTAAGCCCCTTCGCGAGATTTATAAAGAACAACAATAGAGACACGTCTGTTTCGGTGATCATTGACATTATCTACAATCATCGGGAATTGATCAGCAAATCCTCTTACTTCACGCACTTGCCCCTCATAAAGACCGGATACTTCCAAAAGCTGACGGGCAGAATTAGCTCTGTCAGCCGAAAGCTCCCAGTTGGTATAATCTGAATTTCCACCAAAGGAAGCATCGGTATGCCCTTCGATGACAAGGCGATTTTTTATAGTTCCTAATTGCCGACCAATAGTCATCAATATAATAGCACTTTTCTGAAGCAGTTTGGCTGAGCCAGGTTCAAAAAAAGCAGGAGAGTCTGCTGATTCATTGAGTACGATCCGAAGACCTTCGGAGGTCATCTGTATTTTTATATTCTTTTTCAAGCGGCTAAATTCACTCAATTTTGCTAGATCCGAAATTATTGAAGAAGCAGCATCATTTAATTTTTTTATTTCCAGATCAGAAGGGCCTGCGGACTCTTTATTAGTTGCTACTTTTTTCTTGCCGATTGATTTATTTTTACTTGGGATTATTCCTTGTGAACCTTTAAAGAGACCTGAACTCCCTTGCATTTGGTATTTACCTGGATCCTGGAAAAATCCGGCTACTGCTTCCCTTACTTCCGGCTTCTGCCCTACTAACCACATAACCAGAAAGAATGCCATCATAGCTGTCATAAAATCAGCAAAGGCAACTTTCCATGCACCGCCATGATGGCCGCCATGACTAACCTTAATCCTCTTAATAATTATTGGGGCTTGTTTTGAATCATCTGTCATAATAATTATTGCTTCTTGGTAGCGTTACAAGCATCCTCAAGTTCAGTAAATCCGGGACGAACTTCCATATATAAACTACGGCGGGCAAATTCTACAGAAATTACTCCTGCAACGCCCTTATGGAAAGATAACAGAGCAAGCTTCATACAGGTTAAATACTGTTTAGAATCATTGAGCCGATGTCTCAGGCAGCCTGCTAATGGTCCGACAAAGCCATATGACCCAAGAATACCCAAAAACGTTCCGACCAATGCGGCTGCAACTTTATGACCGATCTCCGCAGGAGGTCCGTCGATTACAGACATCGTGATAACAATACCCAATACTGCGGCAACAATACCAAGACCGGGCAAAGCATCGGCTACAGAATTGAGAGCATCAGACGGACGAACTTCTTCTTCATGAATAGCTTCAATATCCTGATCCATCAATTCGTCGAGGTCATGGGGTTGCACAGCACCGGAAATAATAACACGCATAGTATCTGCAAAAAAAGCAACTGCATAATGATTTTTAAGAAACTTTGGATATTTCTTAAAGAGTTCACTCTCTTCGGGATGCTCAACATGGGCTTCCAATCCTATAAGGCCATCTTTTCGGGCGATGTTGAACATTTCAAACATCATTACGAGGAGATCTAAATAATCTTGTTTCTTTAGTCCTCCCCCCATTACTCCTTTTAATTGACTAATAATACCTTTAATAACTGATAATGGAGTGGATATTAGCATCGCACCCAATGCAGCACCGCCAATAATGAGAACTTCAAGGGGTTGATTAAGAGCTAATATATGCCCTCCTTCAAGAACGTAACCGGCTAAAACACTGCCAATTACTACTATTATACCAATAAAGATGAACATATACCGTCATCCCACATATTTTCAAAATTAATTTTTTATTCGCCTTCTATCTATTATATTTCGACAGTTTCAAGCAATATCTGAAGTGTAGATTATGCCTCTGTTTATTGATTTTTTAAGGTCTGATAAATATCTGATAAAAAAAGAGGGGCTATGCCACAAAAAACTTGAAAAATAATCATAAAATTTTTACTTTCATGCCTGTTCATTGTTTTTAATATTTTTTCAATATTTTTGGATTCAATAATGTTGAAGGATTTAACCGGGAGAGATTATGAGACTTTTAGATACTAAACATTTTTTTCGATATGTCATAATTATTGGCGCATATCTGATATATAATTATACTTTTGCTTACGGTTCCGAAGAGGGCGG
>DAOWMZ010000245.1 GCA_030642845.1 Candidatus Zixiibacteriota bacterium | reverse complement strand
TTTCTGCCAGATTTAATTCTTTCACGAACGGATTAGATGCTTGCCATCCGGCATGGCCTGTTTTACGAAAATGTTCAAGACGGCGGATATTTATCTCAGCAAAAATCGGATCTATGTCTAAAGTAAAACAAACACGGCCTGTTTTTTCACAGCTAATCAGAGTAGTACCGGAACCGGCAAAAAAATCGGTGACAATATCACCCTTCGATGATGAAGCATCGATAATCCGTTCAATAGCTTTAATCGGTTTCTGGGCATAACAACCGCTTACATTTTCATGCATGCGGTAGAATACCTGCTGAAGATCGACCCAAACATTTCCCGGGCGAATGTTTTCCGAACGGCTCCTCTCAATATTTTCTGTCCGTTTTCCCCCGACATTTTTATAGTAGCCTCTTAATATTTTTGGAATACCAGTATAATGCACTTCAAAATCAGGATCACCTTTAGTGTAATATAGAAGCTCCTGACGAACAGCCATCCAGTTTTTCTGAGTCCCATAACCACGCTGATTACGCATAGTGATAAATGATCGGGATTTGAAATCAGTCTCAGCCATCATACTCATAAACTGTGGCAGCGGCTGGTAATGATCATTTTGATCGGCTCCCAACCAGATATACAATGCGGAATCTTTGTTTAGGATTTTCCAACTATTGTTTATCCATAACTTACACCAATCAATAAACTCCCCAACCGATCGCTCCTCAAACATTACCAGATTATAAGGGGGGTCAAATACGGCAAGTGATGATCTTCTTTTACCAAACATTTTATTTAAGAATGAAATATCAGTGGCATCCCCACAACCGACTTTATGGCCGTTTTTAGAGTCTTGCCAGATTTCACCCGGTTTTAAGCGGCAATACCGCAACAGTTTTGTTCTAATATCAGATGATTCCAAATCGAGCCTTGGCAGAAGTTCTTTTTGCATATAAAGAAAGAAATAAATCCGGCTTGCTGGTTCAACAAAAACAGTTGCAGGGTATTAATAAAAAAATCCGGTCCGTAGTTGACCGGATTATAATTTCAAATTTAGTTATTCCTAAAAAGCTACTGCTGAAACTGTAATCAAAAACTGGGTATGGTCAAAATCAAATTCATATCCAAGAACATTTTCACTGGTTTTGCCAAATGAAAGGCTTGAATAAACCTGGATATGTCGTGCAAATTCATAACCCCCACCTATCAGAAAACCAAATCCGGGATCCGGGTTGGTATAATCGCTATCCAGAGCTGTCCAGTCCTGTAAGCCTAACCCGCCTGTAATAAAGAAAGACTTCCCTTGTAGACCAAAATAATGATAATAGCCAATTCCTGAAAAACCCTGAACAATATTCACGTCATCACCATAGTTAAGCTCCTCGCTATAAACTACTCCGTCTCTGAGAAAGACAATCATGTTTTGTTCATCCCAGGCATAACCAATTAAAAAATTTAGTGCAATACCGGAATTATCAAGATCTTCAGAATTAGGGACATCTGGCGATACTTTTGCAACCGGACCAAAGCCCAGTCCACCACCGAGAACAAATCCTTTTCTCATTCCATCAAATGCGCTTGCAGATGATGATATCACCAGGATGAGAAATAATGTTGCCACTACTAACTTTTTCATAAGACCTCCTGTTAAATATTGATTAAATATTATAATAAAATAAATACTGAAAAACACTAAAAAATACACTCTTATCAATTTAATTGAGAATACAAAAACTGCACAGAACTCACATTAGGTGTAATCATCTAAAAATCAACCCTTTAGAAGAAATTATAAATTATTTTCACTCTCCCTCTTGGCAGGGACTGAAAATATTCATATCATATAGTACTATGGCAGACAAAATGATATGGGCTCCATGGCGAGCAGAGTTTATTCTTGGTAAAAAAGAAAAAGGATGCATTCTTTGTAATCGCATCAAAAAGAAAGATTCTGTTAAAAATCTTATTGTTTACAGAGGGGAAAAGAATGTTGTCATCCTTAACAAGTTCCCTTACAATTCAGGACATATTATGGTTTGTCCGATACGGCATATCAGCCAGCTTGAGAAACTATCGGTAGAGGAAGGAAACGATTTTTTTGCATTAACTCGCTTGTCAGTAAAAGTTCTCAAAAAAGCACTCAAACCACATTCTCTTAATGTCGGTATGAATCTTGGGAAATCTTCCGGGGCGGGAATCCCGGCTCATCTTCATATGCATATTGTTCCCCGTTGGATCGGAGATACAAATTTTATGCCAATAATTGGTAAGAGCAATGTGGTTTCTGTTCCGCTGGACCTTGTTTATGATGCTATCAGGAAAGAATTTGATAAGTTATGAGTCCCAAACGTAAAATACCAACCAAAGCTGAACTGCTTCAACTTCAAAAGTTGTACAAAACTGATGAGAAAATCGGCGAGCGTCTTGGCGGAGTACCTGCTTATTTGGTAGCTTACTGGCGACGCAAAAAAAATGTTCCCAAACATTCCCAGCCAAAATTTTCTGAGAATGAAATCCGTAACCTCTGGGAACGATTTGGCGATGACGATCGCTGTGGACTTGAATTGGGGATTTCAAAGGCAGCATTTTATAACTGGCGACGACGTTACGGCATTAGAGAAAAGCCTGCTTTTTTGAAACTGGAACAACTGGAACTGAATCTTCCGGGAATTAACCATCGAAACCAAACTTCATCATTGTATGGTGAACAGACTATCACCCAAAAAATCTTAGCTCGTGCAGCCGGTCTGGAAAAAGTAAAACCAGGTGAGCTGATTGTAGTTGAACCGGATATGGTAGTGATCAACGATAATGTAGGTGATGTTATCAGGACCTTCAAAGAAATCGGAATCGAATATGTTTGGAATCCTACAAAAATAATTATTGGGCTGGTTCATGGTAACGGAACTGACAACTCTCCGGTTGATAATAAGCTGGCACGTGAATTTGCAAAACATCAGAAAATTGAAAACTTTTTTGATTTGAATACAGGAGCATTTCATCAATCAGCTTTTGAACATGGTTTGATTCATCCCGGACAGTTAGTTCTCGGTTCTGATAAATATGCCACATCCTATGGGGCACTATCAGCTTTTGCCACCGGTATTGATAATACCGAGATGGCCTCTATCTGGGCCGGTGGAAGATTGTGGCTCAAAGTCCCTCCTACGATTCGAACCGATATCAGTGGTCGAAGATCTCGCGGAGTATATGCCAAAGATATAATTCTGGCTGTAATTAAACAATTAGGAGCTGGCAGAGCTGAATATAAAGCAATCGAATATTACGGACAGGCAATTACTAATATGAGTATCAGTGAAAGAACTACTCTCTGTAATCTTTCACTCGAAATGGGAGCCAAATCGGCTATTTGTCAGTTTGAGGCAATTACCCGACGTTATCTAAATAATCGTACACAAGCTATATATCAACCTGTTATTGCAGATAAAGATGCTGTTTATGAAGAGATGTTTCAGTTCAATATCGACAGATTAACTCCTCAAATCGCCGGACCGGATGGAATTAATACAATAAGACCTGTTCGTGAAATAGAAGGTCTCAAAGTTCATCAGGTTGTAGTTGGTACCTGCAGTAATGGACGCTTTGATGATATAAAAGTTATGGCGGATATTTTAAAAGGGAAAAAAATAGATCCTGGCTGCCGAATGATCCTTATACCAAGTTCACATACAGCATTCCTCAAAGCTCTAAAAAAAGGACTTATCAGAGTTTTAGCTGAGGCTGGGGTTATAATTTACAGTACCGGATGTAGTCCATATATGGATGGAGTTCAAAAATTGATGGCACCGGGTGAAAGGTGTCTGTTAACCTCCGGCTCTTCGATGGCATATAATAATAAAATTGAGGATGCTGAAGTTTACCTCTGCTCCCCTGCCACAGCTGCTGCTTCAGCATTGAACGGACAGATAACAAATCCAGAACCATATGTTCGATAATTTTTCAAACAATTAACTTTATTATCTACTAAACTGTTTACTATCTGCATGGTAAAGCCATGATTTAATTGGACTTGCTTAAACTTGCCATAAGTAACAATCCTATCTAAACCAATTTAAGATGCAGTTGCAAAATACTGATTATTTATATTAATATCTGATTACATATTTCTCAATAATTAGTGTCCAGATATATTACAATATTCAAGCAGGACAATATTTATTGTGAACATGTTGCGAATTTACTATCTGAGCGTATTCGTTTGTCTTACAAAATATT
>DAOWMZ010000212.1 GCA_030642845.1 Candidatus Zixiibacteriota bacterium | reverse complement strand
TGGTCACCTTTGGGGCTGTAAGACGACTGAAGATCAAAAGGGCTTGTATTTATCTTATTTTTTATTATTTCTGACATTTTCATTCCAAATAATAGACGATTTAAAAACTAATATATGCAAACGGATTTTTAGATCAATCACAATTGCTCATCCTTATAAGTTATTGTGATAAAAAGATGTGGAACTAAATCAGATATTAAGAGTGTAATGAAAAATGTGTCTATTTCTCCCGTTTTGGAAAAAGAACCGGAGAATCAAAGAAGTTTTGCCTTGACTTCATAGGTATTAATGTTACTTTGTTGGGCTTAACCTATGGCTGGATAATAACTTCTAATTTTTTTGGAGGATAATAGATGTACGCTGTTTTTGAGGTTTCCGGTATTCAGTTCACTGCACAGGAAGGGGACATTCTTAAAGTACCTTTTCAGGATGGTTTTGAAAAAGGAAACAAACTTGATATTGAAAAAATCCTGCTTGTAAAAGATAAGGATAACACATTAGTAGGAACTCCTACTGTAGCTGATGCAAAAATCGATGCCGAAGTTTTAGGCAGTGGTCTGGACGAAAAAGTGGTAATTTATAAATACAAAAGACGTACTAAATATCGCCGCAGTCAGGGACATCGCCAAAAATTTACGGAAATTAAAATTAACAAGATATCAACTACAGGTAATTAGAATTAGTTGAACTCTGTGATAAAACATAGAGCATGGATTGCTCTTATAATATGCCTGTTATTTTTGGTTTGGTTTCAAACCGGCAAAGCCCAGCAGCAATTACAAATTGTTGATGTTGTTGTCGAAGGCAACCGGGTTGCAACCAGATCTCTTATTATGGGAGTATCTTCTCTGGATGTTGGAACCACCCTCAGTCCCTCCTCCATCTCTGAAACTATCAGGCGCCTTTATGGCTTGGGGATATTTTCGGATATTATTATTGAGGTCGAGGATACTACGGACGGGGTTATTGTTTATATCGTAGTAAATGAATTACCCAAACTTAGCGGCCTTGAATTTTTCGGCAACAAGAAAATCAAAACCAAGGAATTAAAAGAAAAACTTGGATTGGTTGTGGGCGGTTATATTTCCTATTTCCTTATAGAAAAGAATAAAAACGATATTTATAATGCCTATGCTGAGAAAGGCTACTTTCAGGCTGATATCGCTACCTCACTTAATTACAATGCCGACTCATCGGAAGCTATCCTGACTTTTACTATTGACGAAAAATCAAAAGTAAAAGTTGAGAAAGTTGTTATGACCGGCACCAGTCGGGTCAAAGCTGATGATCTGATCAAGAAGATGAGAAACCGCAAAAGAGGTTTCATGAAAAGCTCTGACTTTGCCCAGGATAAATATGATGAGGATCTGGAAAAGATTATTGCTGAATACCATAAACGAGGATTTATTGATGCTTACCTGATTTCCGATTCTCTTAGTATTGATTCAACTCGTAACCGTATGACAGTGTATATTGACCTCTATGAAGGACCTCAATATTATTTTGGAGATGTTACCTACGATGGCAATGTTGAACTGACCGATAAAGTTTTATCCAAGGTGATGAAATTTAAAGCCGGGGATATTTTCAATACGGAAAAATACGACGAGACAATGTTTGAATTATCTTCGGTTTATTATGAAATCGGACATCTTCATATACGGTTACTCGATGAACGTACGACCAGGGCAGATTCTATTGTAGATGTAAATTATTCAATTTCCGAAGGCCTCCCCTCCTATATAAACATGGTCCAAATCGTTGGCAATCGCAAAACCAAAGAAAAAGTAATCCGTCGTGAAATTTCCCTGTTTCCGGGACAAAAATTCAACCGCTCTCTTCTGATTCGTTCTGTACGGGACATCATGGCTCTGAATTATTTTGCCAATGTGGAACCGATACCTCTGAATCTTCCCAACGGGGATGTTGATCTTGAATTTAAAATAGAGGAAAAGCAGACCGGTCAAATATCTGCTGGTGCCGGTTATAACAGCCAGGATAAAGTGGTAGGTAATTTCGGTATGGGGATTCCCAATTTCAGGGGGAATGGACAAAATCTTTCATTTAATGTTGAGTTTGGAAACAGACGGAATTCATTGTCACTTTCATTTACCGAGCCCTGGTTATTTGGTCGACCAACTTTGTTAGGGATAAATGGTTATCTAACAAACCGCCGGTGGTACGATGACTATACCGAAGGGCGTACAGGCGGGTCAGTCAGATTAGGGCGAAGACTCAGCTGGCCGGATAATTATTTCCGAATTTTTGCATCCTACTCTTTGGAACGTAACAAGTTTTATGATTTTGATGATGCTTATATCAATCAGAATTCATACAAAGCTCAGCATTATTATGATAACCCGACAACTTCCATTCGTCGTGATGTTCTACTCGATCAAAATAGATATGATCCCTATCCCGGTTCAATCCTGCAATATAACGAAGAACCCAATACGGCCTCCCGTCTCTCATTTACAATCATCAGAGATTCCCGCAACCTGCCTGAGTTTGCCACAATGGGGTCAAGGATATCATATAAAATTGAGAATACCGGCGGCATCCTTGGCGGATATTGGAAATCCATTAAACATGATATATCTGTGGCTAAGTTTTTTCCTCTTTTTGGAGGAGTGGCTTTAGCAACAAAAGTACAATGGGGTATGGTTACTTCTACAAAAGATGACAGCAGAATTCTAATTACTGATCGTTTTACTCCTGGAGGTACTGCCTATGACGGTATCGTCCGAGGTTATGATGATGGCAGCCTTACTCCAGACACAGTTGTAAATCAATCCGATACCAGTTATTTTTATATTGATCCAAATTCTATTCCGGGAGTAGATACACCGGAAGATACAACTTTTGAAAGCTACCGCACCCGGGTACGCGGAAAATATATGCTGACAACAAATATCGAGTTGCAGGTGCCGATCTCCCAGGGCCAGCTTTATGGCCTGCTCTTTTTTGATGCCGGTAATTCCTGGCTTCATTCCGGAGATATAAAACCGCTCTCTTCTCTGTACAAAAGTGCCGGCATAGGTTTTCGAATAATCGTACCGGCCATAGGTACAATTGGTTTCGATTTTGGTTATGCTTTTGATAAAGTTGACAGGCAGGAAAAAGGTTGGAAAGCCCACTTCCAGGTGGGGACAACATCCAGGTAATTAATGTTATATAATTGAGGTAGGTTATGTTGAAATTAAGAAATCTTACTTTTGGTCTGTTTATTGGTATGCTTCTGGTGTTTTGGATGGCCGGAAGTGTTAGTGCGCAAACTTTGAAAATCGGTTATGTCCATGATGAACGGGTTTACTCCGAATATCCGGCATGGACAAAAGCCCAGGAAGATTGGGAACTGGAACGCAAAGTATGGGATGAAGAGGCGGCTGATAAACAAAATGATCTCAAGGAATTAGTGGAAGAGTACGAAAAACAAAAACTTATCCTTTCCGATGAAAAGAGAAAGGAAAGGGAAAAAACTATCCTTATGAAAGAACAGGACCTTGATGAATTCACCCGTAGAATTTATGGACCTGGCGGTGAAGCAGAAAGAAAACAGGAACGGTTAATACAACCACTTCTGACTAATATTCATAAGGCAATCGAATCACTTGCTATTGAGGAAAATTACGATGTAATTTTCACTTTGCAGGGTATCGGTTATATTAAAGAAACCTATGACGTTACTGACAAGGTGCTCGAATTATTAGATGAGCTTGAACAATAAAATTAAGTTAGCCAAACTGGCAGAACAAGTCGGTGGTAAAGTTGATGGAGATGGGAGCGTTCTAATAAATGGAATCGCTCCTGTTGAAAAAGCTATTGCAGGGCAAATCAGTTTTATCGCAAATAATCGCTATAAAAAACATATCAAAACAACAGAAGCCTCCGCTCTCGTTTTAGATCCGGAAACAGATGCTAATAATATCCCCTGTATCCGGATTAATAATCCCTATCTTGCTTTCGCCAAATTGATTGATCTTTTCTACCCTGAAGAGAGAACTATAGAAGCGGGCGTTGATTCCTCTTCGATAATCCATGAGACAACAAAGATCGATCCTTCTACCGGAATTGGGCCATTCTGTCATATCTCAAAAAATTCGTCAATAGGAAAAGATTGTGAACTAATATCATCGGTATATATTGGCCGGGATGTTGTAATTGGTGATAATTGTAAATTCTATCCGGGGGTGAAAATCCTTGATGGCGCTAAAATCGGCAACAATGTCATTATCCATTCTTCAACTGTTATCGGTTCTGATGGTTTCGGCTATGCAGAATCTGAAACCGGATTAAAAAAGATCAAACAAGTGGGATGGGTGGAAATCGATGATGATGTTGAAATCGGTTCCAATGTCTCTGTTGACCGAGGAGCGTTAGGACCCACCCGTATTGGTAAAGGGACCAAAATTGACAACCTGGTTCAGATAGCACATAATGTGGAGATTGGCCAGCATTCAATAGTTGTCTCTCAGGTTGGGATTTCCGGATCAACCAAAATCGGAAATGGTGTTATTCTTGCCGGGCAAGCTGGGCTTGTCGGCCATATTGAACTGGGTGATGGTGTCAT
>DAOWMZ010000151.1 GCA_030642845.1 Candidatus Zixiibacteriota bacterium | reverse complement strand
GGTAACAGTTGATGACATCTGACCAGTATTATCAAGATAAGCTCTAACTACATATTTTCGGTGATTTTTATCAGGAGATATATAGGGAATTTTTATTAGAGAGCTATCAAGATCACCCGCTATTAGTACCTTTGAACCATATAATTGTATTGGTAATTCACCAACGTGCTGCGCCGGATCAGTCGGATCGAAGAAAAACCATCCATTAACGGTAGCGTTCGGCATAGGTGCAATATCAGGAATGGAGTCAATATCGATTCCAATGATACAATGATCAAATTGGAGCGGGGATGGCAACCCTGGATCGACATAGTTACCAACTGAAGCAAGAACTGATACAGAAGGGATATTTGCAACATGCAACATCGTTCGCATCAATGCTACTTTATCTTTACAGTCACCGTAACGATTATAAAATGTTTTCGCTGCCTTCCGAGGAATAAATCGTCCTTTTCCGATCTCAACTGCGACATACCTGATTTCATCGCGAACGAATTCGGAGATTGCTTTAAGTTTTTGCTCAGAATCAGGAAGAACATTGATATGCTCATTGACATAATCAATAATTGCCTGATTGGGTTTAACGGCAGAACTCAGATATTTTTTTGCCCAAACCGCTGCATCTTTCCAACTTGTAAAGTTATAATCTTTCTTTTCATTCGGATCAAAGCATGAAACTTTAATATTACGAGTCATATAGTACCAGGGCGGCATCAGTTCTTCGTCAGGTTGATATGGTAAGTCTGTTGCTGTCCAGCAATATTTATTATTATTTTCTTCATACTTACATACTTGTGCATAATGACTTCCCTTGTGGAGTTCCCATCCATCGGGAATCTTTATATAAAATCTGGAAAACATTACTGGTTGCTGAATTTGGATTACAAACGACTGAAAATAACTGTCCCAATTGCTCTCTTCTGTTAATGTGTACTCAAATGCAACTACATCACCGGTTTTCACATCTTCAAAAGCTGCAATATATCTCATAGCATCATCATAATATCCTGCAGATAAATCCGATGCTACCTGAATAATATTATCTTTTTCTAATTTTTCAACCTGACCATCCGAATCAATGTGCCATCCTTTTACATTTTTAATTTCCCTCCAACTCGAGATACCTTCAAACAAGGTCATATATTCAATACCGGATGAATTGAGTAGTTTTACAGCCCTCTTAATGTGTCTCTTCGTCTTACCATTTTTGAATATTTCAACCTCATGATCATTTACCAGAATCCAGGCGGTAGATTCCGGGGCAACAGTAATTGAATCAGAGCGTTTCATTGCCTTTTCGATCCATTTTTTTTGGCCGAAAGATAGATTTGGAATACAAAGAATTAACAAAAACGTAATTAAAATAATACGATTATTACAAAAATGTCTTTGATGGGAAATAATCATACCCTCCCCAAGTTTGATCTACGTAAAAAACTTATCAATGTCTTTTGGAACTATCCTGAATATATCTCTATTTGTCAACTAATTGTGTTTAAAGAATGTAAGTTTATATTTGCACTCAAAGAGACCAAATCTATTTTTTTATTGTATTGTGTGCTAGGTCGTTAAATATTCACCGCAGGATGCATCAAGGAATAGATAGGGTTTCCATTGACTGGTGACATCATAATGATGATAGATAAATGTTATATAGCTCGGACGAGATGGTTTGCGAATAAGTTTCATGCCTACCTTTTCAGGAGAACGATCCCCTTTTTTGTTATTACATCTTGTACAGGCACAAACAAGATTTGTCCAGCTATCCTGCCCGTTCATAGTTTTGGGGATAACATGATCAACAGTCATCGGACCTCGTGCTGATCCGCAATACTGGCATGTATTATTATCCCTCATAATAATATTCTTACGGGAAAGCAGGATCTTTTTGAACGGGACTTTTCTATATTGCCAGAGCCTTACTACCGATGGCAGGGAATATGAATTGTCAACAGTTCTGATCTTGAGACCATCGGCTGTTTCAAGCATCTCCGCTTTACCTGAAAATAGCAATACAATAGCCCGTCTGGCCGAACAAACAGTCAGAGGCTCGTAGTTTTGGTTCAGAAGAAGAACTCTTTTATTTACCAACGGCGTATTTAGCATCTTAATATCTTAAACAATCAGACTATATCCCGGATTCAAAAAATATCCGGAGATGTCTAATTCAATTGTTGTCAGATACACACCAGCCGACTGGTACAATAGTGAGCAATAGTCATTTACTTGCTCTGTCAGGCAGGTACAAAGTTATCTGACAGGTTGAAATATCAATTATCAAAGATATTAAAAACTTGAACCGTATGTCAAACAGTTTTGAGTGGCAAAGTCACTTTTATTTTTTACAGAATATAATACATTTTGCGTCAGGTCATGATCCGCCCTGGCGGATTGCGATCTGACTTTATATTAACATTTGTATGTTCTTAACATTTGACTGGGTGGCCCATAGCTTGCTATGGGAGAAATCGATTAAGATGGATAACATTGAATTATGAACATGAATGGAAGAACCCCACAGCAAGACTGTGGGACACCCCGGCATACATGGTGTGTTTTATTAGCGGCAGATGAGGCAAGCATTGCTTGTCTTATTGCCGCCCACAAGTACAAATAAAAAAAGGCCGCCCATATCAGGCGGCCTTTAAAGTTGCTACGGATACTCCCTCTCCCTACTTTCCCTACTCTCCCCATTCTCCCTACTCTTCCTATTCTTCCTGCATTGCTTTTTCAATCTCATACTTTTTGATTTTATCAAACAGAGTAGTATAATCGATTTGAAGAATGCGCGAAGCTTTGCGTTTATTACCCCGGGTCTCTTTAAGGATTCTGATTATTGTACCCTTCTCTGCTTTCATCTGGGCATAAGCCCCAATCTCTTTGAGTCCGGCTCCGTCGCGTAATTGGATTTCATTATTTCTTTTTATTCTAATCGCCAGATGTTCAGGAGTTATTTTTTTCCCTTCAGCTAAAATAATCGCCCGTTCAATTGTATTCTCAAGTTCACGGACATTCCCCGGCCAGTGATAAGATTCCAGAAGTTTAGCTGCGCTTTTTGATAAAGACATGGTGTTTTTCTTGAGATCACGGCAGAACTTATCAATAAAATAATCAGCTAAAAGGGTTATATCATCAACTCTTTCCCTGAGGGGTGGAATTGTCAATGGAAAAACTGAAAGTCGATAGTATAAATCTTCACGGAATCTTTTGGTTTTAATAAGATCCTGGATACTCATATTGGTGGCGGCAATAACACGAACATCAACGTCAATTTGTTTGTTGCCGCCTAAACGTTCAAAACTTTTCTCTTGTAAAACTCTGAGCAGCTTTGCCTGAAGAGCAATATCCATATCCCCGATTTCATCTAAGAAAATTGTCCCGGTGTTGGCGATTTCAAATTTACCCATTTTGCGAACCGCCCCGGTAAAAGCTCCCGGCTCGGAACCGAAGAGTTCATTCTCAAGGAGGTTATCGGGTATAGCGGCGCAGTTGATTGCAATATAGGGACCATCCGCCCGGTGAGAAAGGGTGTGAATTGCCCGCCCGAATAATTCTTTACCGGTACCGGAGTCACCCTGGATCAGAACCGAAGCATCTGATTTGGCTACTTTTTCTACCAATCCGAAAATCTCGCGCATCTTGTCATTTTTACCAATGATATCAGAGAACCCTTTATGGCCCATTACTTCTTCACGAAGCAAACTGTTTTCTGCCAACATACGGCGGTTTTCAAGAGCTCTATTTATTAGAACACAGAGATGCTCGGTATCCAATGGTTTGGTTATAAAATCATAAGCCCCTTTTTTCATAGCCACGACTGCATCTTCAATCGTACCATAAGCAGTCATGACAATCACTGAAGTGTCGTTATCATATTCTTTAACAGCACTAAGAACTTCGAATCCGTCAACTTCAGGCATCCTCAGATCGGTCAAAATGAGATCATAAGATTTATTACGAACCAGATCCAGTGCCCTTTTGCCGTCAATAGCAGAATCAACCCGGTACCCCTCCTCGGTCAGTGTATCGGTCAGCATATTGCGCATAGAATCCTTATCTTCGACAACAAGAATATTTGGCATATTCTCTCCTTAAGAGACTAAACTGTTTTTTCCTACGTGGAAAGTATCTCTTAAAAGTATCGGAACAGTCCCACTATTTTTATATATATTTGAATCAATCAAGTCTGTTTAGGAGGAATAAATGATAACCTTGTTCAATTATTAAACACAAGACAGGCCTGTTCTCTGGCGAAGTCAGTATTTGAATTGTCAGGATTATTTCCCGTAGGGCAGGATCCCCATAGCGATCCTGACACAGACGTTAAAGTGGGCGGCAGATGTCCTCGTGTACCCCTAAAAATACAGACAATACACGCAGCAGACGAGGACGTCTGCCAGCCACAAAACACACTTCGTGTGTGGCAGGATCGCAAAAGGGATCCTGCCCTACTAAGAAATAAACATAGCTATTACTCTACTTTATAAATACTATTCTTTTATCTCCGCAGATATCGGCGCGGAGTTTTAGAATTTCTCCTGCTTTTTTTGTTGGAGTAAGTTTATAAAATCCTGCAGGGAATTTATGAGCCAACAATGGAGTAATCGTTCCTTGAGCATCATTTTCAAGTTTCACATAGACAAAACAGACACTATCGGAGATAGTAAATTCCAGTGATTTTATTCCAGTAGCAGAAAGGGGATTATCGACATAAAAAGAATCTACCCGGTCTGATCTGATAAGAGTAAACAGAGAATCAGACATAATAATTTCCGGATCAACCCAGGCTTTTTCCCAGATCCCCTCGGCAATTTCCGGTTGATTATAGACCGCAGGACGTTTAACACAGCCAGGTATGAAAAGAACGGATACTATAATGAGTAAAATAAGAGTGTCCTGATACCTCATGGGAGATATGTTACCTCTCTTTTATACAAATAATCCCCAAGTATAACTTTTATCATATAATTACCCCGACGAATTTTTCTTTCCGGAGCCCATTCAAATTGATAATCCCCTTTATCCAAAAGTGAATCCAAAAGAACCGTATCAGTTGGAATACCTCGACGATTGCATATAATTATTGAAGTTGGTACCGAATCTTCAATAATCTTAAAAACAATATCAAAAACTTTACTTGTATCCAGTGGAGCAAATATAACTGCTTTCTCCCATTTGGAATACTGAACGGTCAGTTCTCTTTTTCTTGTTTTCCCTCCGCAGTATTTAATTGTATAGGGATAAATTCCAGATTGAACAAAGCTGTCGGAATTATCCTTTTTATCCCAGTAGAAATTATAATATCCCGGTTTGGCGAGAAAATTTATAAGATGACGAACCTCTTTCCCAGCCTTATTGAAAATAGTGATATCCAGACGGCATTTACCGGTAGTCTCAACAGGAAACCAAATCCTTACCCTTTCGGCATCGACAGTATCCTCAGGTGGAGTTGATAAACCATCAACAGTCTGAGCAGCCAGATTCAGAGAAAAGAAAAATAAAAAAAAAGCTGCCAGCCAAAGTATTTTTAAACCGTTATTAATGTACATATTCATTTTACACTTAAATCTACAAGATAGTCAAGGTAATATAATTTTATGGTCGGCATTTACGACAGGGTGACAACCCTTCCCAGAGGGCATCATTCCTGAGATCAAAAAAACGGCTGTTATTATCATCAGTTGCT
>DAOWMZ010000207.1 GCA_030642845.1 Candidatus Zixiibacteriota bacterium | reverse complement strand
GGTGGACTGGGGACTCCTGAAGGTGATGCAAATAAGTATTATATAATGACCTTTCCCGAATTTGATTATGATCAGATTTATACAGGTTCTATCTCACCCGATGATACCCTTTGGTTATATCCTCAACAAGGATTAGCTCAAGACTATACCGATGGTTATGATACAAGGTTTTTGATATCACTTGGTACTTTTAACCTTGCTCCATTTGAAAGCGAAAGGTTTCTTTTTGCAAATCTAACATCAGAAGCTATTCATACTGATTCATTGAATATTTATAATCTTCCTGAAAATCCAGAGTTATTTTATGATAATCTCGATTTTACATCATTGATTGACTATGGCGCAATTGCTGATTCATTAGCTCAGACATTATTAGATCCAAACCTGCCGCCTATTGGTTTAAAAATATGGCAACAAGATAATTCTCAGGTTACAGTTAGATGGGATCCCTGGTGTTTCTCAGGTATAATGGGATACAAACTTTATTCCAGTCAAATTCCCTATGATTCCTTTCCCTATCCGGGCGTAGTTCCACCCTGGCTGGAACCTGAAGAATTGGTGGAAGTTGCATCTTTAAGTACTGGAACAAATTATTACACCTTTGATATTATTGATCCGGATTATTTCTATTTTGTAAATGTGGCTCATGAAACACCAGCTAAAACTGGCGAAGTTAGTGATCCGATATTTATCAAGCAAGGTAGTCGTTCATCTGCACCTGAGTTTGCTATGGAATACGTCTTTATCCATGAAGGGGAGCAGGTTGAACTTAACTGGTCACCGCCTGTGGATATGGAAGTAGATCATTATAATATTTATAGGTTTGATAGTCTTACTAATGCTAACAGAAAATATCATGCTTTTTATGATGATGGCTATCATAAAGAGTATGATCCCTATCTTGATCCTGTTGACAGTTTTGATATCGAGGGGACTATTTATTACTATTACCAGATGAATATTATAGATCAGATACCCGGCAGCGATACAACCTTTGTTGAAGCCGGAATTGATGAAGGAGCGGTTTATGTAGTCAGTGCTGTAGATGAGTTCGGTTACGAATCAGAATTTTCAATAAACGTCAGTGTTATGCAGGTTGAAGAGAGAACCCAGGATATTTTGGTTGTTACTCATTCCAGGTCTCATGGTACTATAAATGAAGATAGTGTCTTTGCCTTCTATAATAATCTTTTAGGTGCTTATGATTATGATATCTATGATTGGAAAGATACTACTTCGACTAGCCATAATCTCGAAAATGCCGACTGGCATGATTTTAGTCGTTATAAACTTCTGATTTTGGATGATGGGTTATACGAGAGAATACTGCCCGAAGTTTATGAAAGAGATTATGCTGGTTATACAAAATATCTGTTATCAGGTGGAAAAATTGCCCACTTTGGTTCTTTCTATTGTATAGAAGATTATCATTACACTGATAATCCCATGTACCGTCCGGTTACTAAAAAATTTGTGGATCGGTTTTTTGGGATTGATTCAATTTTCTATGTAGGATTTGGTTATTTTAATTACAATAATTTACCCATGGAAGATACTATTTTCGCATTTCAAAGTGCTTTACCTATCTCTGGGTCGATTGAATTAAGTTATGATACTGTATCAAACAGATTCAGTAATCTAATAAATCAAATATGGCCCACTGATGATTCACCTCCTTCAGTATCAACTTTTGTTCCCGATAATCGAGGGGAAGTTACTTATTTATATGATGCCATTGATGGTGTAAACTCGATGAACGATGGTTTGCCGGTAGGGATTAGAACTACTCTTGAGCATTCGGATACATACCTCTTCGGTTTTCACCTGTGGTATATGAATATCGAAGAAGCTCAAGCTCTAATTAACTCAATGCTTACTTCTCCGCCAAAAACAATAATGGAACCTGATACACTTGATGCTATTTATGCTCATCTGCTGGATCCGTTAATTGTACAAGTGTATTTAGGTAATTTTTCAGAGGATGATCAGGTAGCTGATATTGATATGAACAGCGTTAGGCTATTAGACGACATTGAACCGGAGCAGGGATATATAATTCCGGATTATCCGGGATTCAATGGTGAAGTGGCTGTTTTTGATTTCAGAGCAGACTATATATTGGATAAATATCTTCCATTTTATGGTATCAATCGAGAACCTTTTTACGTTGAAGGTCTCTTTAACAATGCCACCGAATTTAATGTATCAGGACAAATAACTTTGCTATCCTATAAATCGGGTGATTACAATCATGATGGTGATGTAAATGTTAGTGATCTGGTCTTCCTGATAGATTTTCTCTTCCGAGGTGGATCAGCACCTGATATTTGCGACATAACTGGTGACAATGAATGTAATGTCATAGATTTGACTTATTTTGTTGATTACCTTTTCCGGGGTGGACCGGCACCGTTACCATAAAATTTAAAAAAAGGCGGTCATACGACCGACCGCCTTTTTTTTAAAGCTATTGTTTATTATTGTTAAACTCTTTTGTATTGGAAATCACTGCGGCACCACAGGAATCTCCCCAGACATTGACTGTCGTTCGGCAACGGTCAAGGAACCAGTCAATCGCCCAGATAAGCCCAAGACCTTCGAGAGGTAATCCAACAGCTCCCAGAACAATGACCATCATCACCGTTCCTGCATGGGGAATACCGGCTGCACCTATAGAGGCTAATGTGGCTGTCAGGAATATGACAATCTGATTCCCAAGTGTTAATTCAATACCGTAAATCTGTGCAATAAACAAAGCAGCTACCGCTTCATACAATGCAGTTCCATCCATATTGATTGTAGCACCCAGTGGTAAAACAAATGAAGATGCCCGGCTGTCTATATTATTCTTCTTTACAGCACACTCCATTGTAATTGGCAGTGTGGCTGTTGAAGAAGCTGTGGTAAAAGCGGTCGCCAGAGCTTGTCCCATATTGATGAAATATTGAAATGGATTTTTCCGTCCGAATGCTTTTAAAATCAATGGCAAGGTAATAGTTGCATGTACTAATAGTCCCAAAACTACAGTCAGGGAATACCATCCTAATCCTGATATCAATTGATCCAATGATCCTTTTTGTTCGGCTACAATCCCACCTATTAAAGCAAAGACACCTATCGGACTAAACCAGATGATCAGAACAACAATTTTCATCATAGCGGCATTGATTCCCTCAAAGAAGGCAATTACCTGTTTCCCTTTTTCTCCAATAGAAGTCAAAACTCCACCAAATAACAGAGAGAAAACAATCAAAGGTAAAATCTGTCCTTTAGTGGCTGCATTAAAGATATTTGATGGAACCAGCCCTGTAATTACATCAATTAATGTTTTTCTTTCACTTGATTTAACAATATCGGGGACAAAAGCACCAAAATTTTCAATTCCTTCTCCCGGTTTTATTATATTTACAAGAATAAGCCCCACAATAACAGAAAAGCTGGTTGTAACAAGGTAGAAAAAGATTGTTTTCATGCTGGTTTTACCCAATTTGCTAACATCCCCCAATGAAGTTACACCTACTATCATTGAGGCTACAACCAGAGGAATTACAACCATTTTCAGGGCATTTAGGAACAAAGTTCCTATGAATTTTATGTGAATTATGGACTCATTGAAAAAATAACCGCAAACCGCTCCTAAAATAGCCCCGGAAATCATTCCAATTAGTATTATATTCCCTGATTTTTTATCCATTATAAGTCTTCCGCCTTATTTTTTGAGTTGCATCTATTATAAATTAAATCCTTGCTCCTGACAACTTTTAATAATTAAATGAAAAAAGTGAGTATTGATAACATTTATGATATTAAGAAAACAAGTGATTTAGACGAATAAACTATTATAAGTACTTTGGTTATAAAATATAAAGGTCCTCATATGTATCAAATTGAACGAACTGAATATGGCTTACATTTGACATTTGGTGGGGTGATTCTTGTGAAAGAGATGGCGGAGTGGTGTGATAATAATTCAAAGGTTGTTGATGAGATCCCTGGAGATTTCTTAGTGTTTGTTGATATGAGAACAATTGGTCCGGTGCCGCATGATTCCCAAATTGTAATGGAAAAGGGACAAAAATATTGTAAAGATAATGGCATGCAAAGATCTGTTGTAATACTCAGTGATACTCTAACAAAAATGCAATTTACAAGAATAGCAAAAAAATCAGGTATTTATCAGTGGGAAAGATATATTGATATTTCGACAACTGATGATTGGGAAAAGCAGGGAATGGACTGGATTTTGAATAGCATAGATCCCGATCTCAAAAAGCAGGATAAATCATTAGAGCTTCAATAAATGTTATTTAAAAATAATGATAGAAAAAAACGACCAGATTTGAGGTCGTTTTTTTTATTATAATCTCCCCTTGTGTATTGGAATATAATCGACTATTCTTGTCTTCATGAAAAAACAAAAATCTGTCTTTGAAGTTTATGCGCATGAGTATGATCTCATAACAAATGCCAAACAACGTGAGCCAAATCATACCAAAGAAGTAACTGCCCTTATAAATAAATTTCACCCGAAGTCTGTTCTTGATGCTGGCTGTGCTGCCGGGTTGACCTCTATGCTGTTTGCCAAACAAGGGGTAGAAGCAGTTGG
>DAOWMZ010000138.1 GCA_030642845.1 Candidatus Zixiibacteriota bacterium | reverse complement strand
GCGATTGTCCCCTGATATCATCCCGACGTGCATATTAGTTTTCAATAATGAAATCACTTCTTTGGCTTCACTTCGGAGTCTGTCGGAAACTGAAATAATTCCCTCGACCTGCCCGTTAACAGCTACAAAAACTACTGTTCGCCCTTTTTTCATTTCCTGCTCGGCTTTAATTAATGACTGTCCGAACAAAACTTTTTTTTGTTCCATAATTTGCCGGTTGCCGATAATCAGAGTATTCATATTAGATTCACTTGTCAATCCGAACCCGGGAAATGCCTCAACATTTTTAATTACAGCCGGTTCAACCTCTTTTTGTTTCATATGCCGGACAATCGCCTTTGCAATCGGATGTTCTGATTGAATCTCAGCCGAACCCGACAGTTGAATCAGCTTTCTCTCTGATGTCTTTCCTGTAATTATAACATTTACGACTTCCAATTCCCCATGAGTTAGAGTACCGGTTTTATCGAAGATGACTGCATTAATTTTTGTGATTTTTTCGAGAATATCACCGCCTCGAATTATTATTCCATCTTTAGCGGCTCTTCCGGTTCCAGCGAGAATTGCCGTGGGAGTTGCCAAACCTAATGCACAGGGACAGGCAATTATCAACACAGAGATTACACTTCTGATCATCATTGGGTTTTCAGGATCGAATATATTCCATACTACAAAAGTTATTAATGCCAATGTAATCACAATCGGTACAAACACTCCTGCAACTTTATCTGCTAATGACTGCACCGGTGCTTTTTTGCTCTGGGCTTCGGTTACAAGTTTAATAATCTGGGCCAGAAGACTATCTTCACCTGAACTTGTTACTTTCATTTTAAATGGGACATTACCATTGATAGATCCGCCGATAACCTTATCATTATTATTCTTTTCCACGGGAATCGACTCACCGGTTAACATCGACTCATCTATAACCGGCATCCCCTCAATAATATTCCCATCGGCAGGTACTTTTTCCCCGGGCCTGACAATTAATATCATATCTTTTTTCACAGCAGCAGTTTCAATTTCAATCTCAACATTGTTAATGATAGCTGTTGTTTTGGTCGGTTTTAATTTTATCAGAGCGTGAATTGCTTCACCGGCTTTCCCTTTTGATTTTGATTCGAGATAACGACCGAGCAAAATAAGGGTTATGATCATACCAACCGATTCAAAATAAATGTTTTCCTGTCCATCCTGGAATATATTTCTATAAAGAGCAAACAAACTCCAGCAATATGCCGTCAGAGTCCCCATGCTTATTAGAGTATTCATGTTGGAGCGAAAATGAATCGCCTGCTTGAAAGCATCAGCAAGAATATGTGAACCGGATATAAACATAATAATTGTGGCAAAAACAGCCGGGACAATGCTGTCCCATAATTGGTTTATCAGATATCCATCAATAAACTGATGCCAGAAATGGAATATCATTATTGGAATTGAAAGAAGCAAAGAGAGCATAAACTTTTGGCGGGCGTCGGTAGTCTCTTTAAGATTTGAGACCAAAATATCAGGAGTCCCTATTTCAGCCTTATAGCCAAGATCACTAATCCTTTTAATAATCTCATCTTCACTGACATTATCTGAATCAATAACTACTGCCGAAGAATGCAGGGCAAAATTCACCCGACACTCCTCCACACCTTCCATGCTCCCCAAACCTTTTTCAATATTAGCGGCGCATCCAGCGCAATGCATTCCCTTGATGCTGAGATTTATTTCTATAGTTTTGGACATAGTCATATATAGAGAATAATTTCCTCTTGTGGGAAGTAAAATTATTATATTCTATTATTATTTTAAATAAACCCAAATAGCATAAGTAAGTGCGGGCATTTACGCGACAATTCTTTACGAATAATAGTTCTTGCCTTATGCAGATACCATCGCACAGTGGCTTCGGGCATGTTCATAATGTTGGCTACATCACCAATCTTGCAACCTTCAACATCTCTGAGCATAAAAGCAGATCGCTGTTTATCGTTTAATGAAGCAGTTGCTTTTTTGATATAATCACTAATCTGCCAACGATGATAAAGATCATCGGGACCAGCCTGATCCTCATCATTGTAATTATATACCTCTTCCAGCGATTCATGACGATGGCGGTTGTGTTTGCGGATATAATCTATTGAAGCGTTTACTGTTATTCGGTAAAGCCAGGTGTAAAATTTTTTCTTTTCATCGAAGAGCCAGATATTTTTTGACATTTTCACAAAAACATCCTGGACAATATCAGCCGCTTCATCATAATCATTGACCATCTTATAGGCCAATGAAGCAACCTGGTTATGGTATCGTTTCACTAATTCGGTAAAGGCCTTATTATCTCCCTCTTTAAAACGGGAAATAATTATTTTTGCTTGTTTATCATCATCAGAATAATTCTGAGATACTGAATCGTAATTAGAATTTACTGTTTTTGACTTCATTTTTATTATAACCAGTCCCCACCCCACTAAAACATATAGCAATAATGACCTAAATTGGTCTATTTAGTTCCAATGTATAATTATAATTCTATAATGCAAGTAATTAATCCAATAAAAAAACCGCTCGTTTGAGCGGTTTTCAAATCTTGATTAGAATAATCCTTACATATCATTCAGGATATAATTATAAGGATTGAAAGATCTTCCGTTGCGAGAGACTTCATAATGAAGATGTGGTCCGGTCGAATAACCGGTAGAACCCATCAGGCCGATAATATCACCACGTTTTACTCGTTGGCCAGCTTTTACCTTATATTCAGAAAGATGAGCATAGCGAGTGATGAACCCATAACCATGATCAATAACAATGGTTTTACCCATCCCACCATTCTTACGGGTTGATTTTACTTTGCCATTAGCTGTGGCAATAATCGGAGTACCGGTATGGTTGGCAATATCAATACCTCTATGCATCTGTCTGACACCGGTAAACGGATCGTTTTTCATTCCATACCCGCGTGATAGCCAGCCTCTTGACGGCCAGATTGACGGGGTATGCTCTAAACGATCCTTGATGCTCATCATTGAAGTTTCCACTTCCTGATAAGCACTCAACTCAAATTCCGAAACTCGAAGGAGATGATCAATCTCGGCTTCAGTTTCAAAAGCAAACTCTTCAGTTTCAGAACGCTGAGATGCTACCTGAATTGAGGGACCACCGATACCTAACTGCCTTTGGTCATTATCAATCGGAGGAATGTCAAAAAGAGATCTTATTTTAATTTCTTTATCGATAAGTTCATCGTAACGGCTGGTAACTTCAGCTAGGTTCCAACGCATCTGTTCGTATTTTTCATGGAGAGCAATATTTTCAACTTTGAGATTCTCGAGTTCTTTGCTGGCAACTTTATCTGAAAAATATTCAGAAGAAAAGAAAAAACTACTAAAAAGAAGTATTAGTACAGCACTAACACATCCATAAATCAGATAAACGGGGATACGTATCTGTCTGGGAGTACCGTCCGATCCGGGGATCAGCATTATTGTCAATTTCTTTTTCCACATACTATTTGATATTTTAAAGTACTTTCTTATAAATTGTAACACCAATTGTGGACAAGTCCACGAATTTGGCTTCCATACTATCCCATATATCCTTATTTGTCAAGTTTAATTGATGTCTTAACCTATTTAATCAGGATATACTCTTTTTTAAGAACCTTGTTTATAATCTGAGCCAATTTCTCCGACTGCAGAGTCTGCAAACTATATAGATGCCAATAGGTCTTTTTGGGCAATCCCATATGAATCTTTGTTTTCTTTTCTGCTATCACAGTTATACCTCCGTCAGGAACTTACTCCTGTCTGTAGTAAAAACTGTTCAGATAACTTATCGGACAGGATAAGCTTTGGTTTAAGTATTATTCCATAAAATAGTATTGCATTTGTCATGCCGGATTATAATGGACGGGATAAATATTTTCACTATTGTTATGTTATTTCATTACACCTACTTATGGAGGATTACTTCTTATAGACAAATCATGATTTATTTAATATGTGAAATTCATTATAGGATTTAACCAATACAGGGGCAAAATTACAACACTTGATCAACTTTTAAACACTTCAGCTGATCTTTGTAGGGCAGGTTTGTCTTCAAACCTGCCATTTTCTGTGGCGGGTCCGAAGACGGCCCCACCCTACTTTTCTCTACTTTCGTAGGGACGGGCCCCCGTGCTTGTCCGGATAGAGGACAACCACAGGAGGTTGTCCCTACATAGTCAGTAAGGACAGATCGCGGCCTGTCACTTTCGAAGACATATATGGGACGCAGATCTACGTTCCATACTGTCAACGCGAAATATATGTAGTACATATTTGACTCGGATCATTTGAACAGTTACTATTATGGTATAATTTGAAAGGGTTAATTATGACTGATTTAAAAGATAAAATTGTCCTGATAACCGGAGCATCCTCCGGGATCGGAGAGGCTTGCGCTAATAAATTTGCCGAACAGGGATCAAAATTAATATTAATGGCTCGGAGAAAAGAGAGACTCGAAAAGCTTCAAAAATCTCTCAATACTGATTGTATGATCATTGAATTGGATATTCGGAATCGCGAGGATATAACTAATGTTATCGAATCTCTACCCAAAGAATGGCAGGATATTGATGTTTTAGTGAATAATGCCGGATTGGGACGGGGGCTTGATAAGCTCCACGAAGGGAATATTGATGGCTGGGAGGAGATGATCGACACCAATATCAAAGGGTTACTTTATATCAGCCGGGCAATAATTCCAGGGATGGTCAAACGAGAAAAAGGGCATATCATTAATATAGGGTCAATTGCCGGACATCAGATTTATCCGGGGGGTAATGTTTATTGTGCTACTAAATTTGCAGTAAATGCTCTTACCCAGGGAATGAGAGTTGATCTGGTTGATACGCCAATCAGGGTGTCAACTGTTGACCCCGGTTTGGTTGAAACGGAATTCTCAAAAGTTCGATTTTATGGTGACAAGGAGCGTGCCCAAAATACTTATAAAGGTTACAAACCTCTTGAGAGTCATGATGTCGCTGAAGCAGTTGTATGGGTTGCTGATCGTCCGCAACATGTGCAGATCGCTGAAGTGATCATCTTCCCCACTGCCCAGGCGAATGCCATGGTACTGGACAAGAAGGGGTAGGGGGATTAGAAGAATTTATTTGTTTTAGCTAAATTCTTACATAATAATTAATAGTCTATTACAACTGATTTCATATCTGGGTAGCCCATCGCTTGCGATGGGTTTACTATTCAAGTTTATCCAATTCAATTGCTGCATCTTTTCGCCCAATATACCAATTATAACTTGACCATCGCCAATCTGATGGATCCTTTACTAAGCCACTCACTACTGGATTATTATGGCAATAATTAATTTTCTCAATTGCATTTTCTATTGATCGGCAATTATTATCATAATATCTTCTTTGCCAAAATACATTTTGAGTCTTTCCATTTCTTACAACTTTGAGTTTATGAAATATTTCTAAACCAATTTCTTTCCAAGTAGCAAATATTTCACGAGCAGTTAATGATTTAAGCTCACCAATTATTCTACCAAGTTGTTGATCTATTCTGGGGCGTAATACAAGATGAATATGATTAGGCATTACAACAAAACCATATAGATCAAATTTATGCTTTATTTTCAATTGTATTAACCTTGATATGAAAATTTCTATTATTCTATCAGTTTTAAATAGATTGTAATTGTGATAACAGGAGAATGTTACAAAGCGAACTGTATCTGTATTTTCATAGTGTTTAAGATGTGACATATCATATAAATGTAATGAATTCATATTGAAATTGCAAATACTGAACAGTAAACCCACCGCAAGCGGATGGGCTACCCAGTT
>DAOWMZ010000322.1 GCA_030642845.1 Candidatus Zixiibacteriota bacterium | reverse complement strand
GAAAAAATGGGAAGATGGTACAATGTCAAAATTTTCATCGAAGGAGAAGAATTAAAAAAATACAGGCTTACCGGTACATTTGAAAACGAGACAATTGAACAGGCATTAAAAGCTCTGCAGTTAACCACACCATTTGTCTATCATTTTGAACAAAATGAAATAACTATTAAATATTAACAAATCCCTGAATATTAACTTAAAATAAAATGCCTATGAAAAAACAATGAATACAAAAAAAACCGGAAAATGCACCAACATTTTCCGGTTAAGAAATCACCTTAATGCTGGCGGTTCTGTAATAATACAAAAGTACCGGCAAAAAGATTTTTTAACTTAAAACATACAAATTTATGGAAAAAAATAAAACTATTCAGGCCTTTTACTATAATAAAGATCTGAAAAAAATATGTTTAATTATGAAACTATCTGTTTTCCTTCTATTAATAAGCATATTTCAAGTCTCTGCAACGGTTTATTCTCAAGTAACGAAACTATCTATTTCTCATGAAAATGCAACAATAGCAGAATTATTTGAAGAAATAGAACAGCAGAGTGAATTCAAGTTTTTGTACCGGAAAGATCATATTGATGTAGATAAACAAATTACCATTAATATGAAAAAACAAAGGGTTGAAAATATTTTGGATGAAATATTATCAGCTTACGACAATGTATCATATACAGTGTTAGAGGATAATCTAATAGTGATTACTCCAAAACAACAGACCCAAAAAGTTACGGGAACCGTGACAGCTTCAACGGGTGAAACACTTCCGGGAGTTAATATTCTGGTAAAAGGTACTGAAACAGGAACCATTACCGGAATGGATGGAAAATATTCCATTGAAGTCCCGGATGCCAACTCGGTTTTGACATTTTCTTTTGTTGGTTATACAACACAGGAAATAAATATTAACGGCAGATCCGTAGTTGATGTAATCCTGGAAGAAGGTTTTGAAGCCTTAGACGAAGTTATTGTTGTTGGTTATGGTACGCAAAAGAAAGTTAATCTTACGGGTTCTGTTTCCTCAGTTAACCTGGATAATGCTGAATACCGACCTGTGACAGAATTATCCCAAGTCTTATCGGGTGCAAGTGCCGGAATCACTGTTATTCAATCTGATGCACAACCGGGGTCAGACGGAGCAACTATTTATATTCGTGGGCTAAATACGTTAAATAATTCTACTCCGCTTGTTGTAATTGATGGAGTTGTTGGCAATTTATATGACGTACACCCTTTCGATGTGGAAACTATGTCTATTTTAAAAGATGCCTCCGCCAGTGCTATTTACGGCGCCAGGGCTGCCAATGGCGTAATATTGATAACTACTAAAAGGGGAAAAGCAGGTAAATTAAATGTTAATTACGATTATTATTACGGCACTCAGGAAGCTACACGTTTACCTGAAGTAGTATCGAACTCGGCTACTTATATGGAATTGTTGAATGAGTATAAAGTGAATGCCGGTAAGCAGCCTTTTTATAGCGATGCAACCATTGAGGAATGGCGGAATGGTAATGATCCAATATTATATGCAAATACCGACTGGATGGATTATCTTCTTGGGAATAGAGCAGCCATGCAATCACACTCGTTTTCAATCAATGGAGGTACCGATCCGGCAAGGTTTAGAATATCGTTTAATTATTTAGATCAGGATGGGATAATTGATAAAACTCATACAGATCAATATACTTTTCGTACTAATTTCGATTCCAAAATATCAGACAGGTTTAGTTTCGGATTAAACATGTCGGGAAAGTGGAGAGACAGAAAACAACCGGGAAGTATTTATAGGGCATTTAGGGGTTTGAGTACTAATCCTATGGTATTGCCCCAGCATCCTGACGGACGATACGGTGGAGCACAAACCCCGGAAGACGGAAATGTATGGAACGTAAGAAAAGAAATAGACACTTATAACGAACTACTTGAGACACAAAATCTTATGGGCAAGGTCTTTGCTTCTTTCGAAATTCTGGATGGTTTAGTGCTACGGGGAAATGCTGCCCTTGATTTTCAAAACCGGAAGGAAAAGGATTACCAGACAACTTGGGAGGTATGGAATTTTCATACCAACCAGATAGACCAAACATCGGAAGCCATGTGGCTTAGTGATTAGCAATCCAGGGACAAGACCATTACCCTGTATACAACACTTGAATATACAAAAACACTAGCTGAAAATCATAATTTACATTTGTTAGCCGGTTATAACCAGGAAGAATTCCGGACGGATAACCTTTTTGGATATATTTCGAAATTTGCCAATGATGAATTATTTGTATTGGATGCAGGACTGAATGTTGAATCCCAAACCAATTCAGGAACCGCTGCAGAATGGGCGTTACAATCTTATTTCGGCCGGTTTAATTACAACTATGAAGGCAAATACCTGTTAGAAGCCAATCTGAGGTACGATGGTTCTTCACGCTTTGCCCCTGAAAACAGGTGGGGACTTTTCCCTTCTTTTTCAGCCGGATGGAGAATGTCGGAAGAAAGTTTTATGCAAGATCTTGATGTAATTAATAATCTAAAGATCAGGGCTTCCTGGGGTAAAATTGGTAACAACGCCATAGGTAACTACAGATATTTATCACTATACAATTTTAACCGTAATTACGTTTTCGACAATTCAGTAATACCTGGTGTAGCTGTAGGGAACATGGCTAACCAAGATATCATGTGGGAGACAACAACAACAACTGATTTCGGATTGGATATTGGTATCCTGAAAAATATGGTTGAGTTATCAGGCGATTATTTTATCAAAAGAACGGAAGATATTCTTATCACAGTGCCAATTCCATATTTGATAGGAGATCTGGGTGCGCCCATACAGAATGTCGGAACAGTGGAGAACAGAGGTTGGGAATTGTCCATGACTCATAGAAATCGCATAAAAGATATTAATTATTCCATAAACTTTAATATCTCTCATGTTGAGAATAAAGTGATAAAATATAGTGATGTCGATGCGATCTCCGGTGGATTTATTCTGAGAGAAGGTCTTCCAGTATGGTCATTATATGGTTATAATGTACTTGGTATTTTTCAGGATCAGGATGAAGTTGATGGGCATGCTTTCCAAAATCCGATGACTGGTCCCGGAGATCTTAAATTTGAAGACCAGCTAACAGT
>DAOWMZ010000130.1 GCA_030642845.1 Candidatus Zixiibacteriota bacterium | reverse complement strand
ACGAATCTTTTATTACTAAATTTATTGAGCGTTTCTTTAGTTGCTTAATAAACATCTCTGTCGGGACGACCAGTTCCTGGGGCTTGCATCCCCGTTCAGTGATGTGTCCGGCAGCAGCCAACCAGGCAACTATTGCAGCCGGGAACGAGGTCATTCGCATCATAGAAGTCAACCCGGTAGCTTTATCCTGACGATCAACAATTTCATAAATCCGGATTTTATCCTCTCCCCCGGACTCTCCTTCGACCACTATCCGCACCAGACTCATATCCGGTTCGCCATAGCTGAGATTTTTATCAAGAACCGCTTTAAATAAAGCCCTTGGCTCTACTTCCTGACCCTCTACATTGATCTTTTTACGTGATGCCATTCCAATATCCAGCATTGGTTTAAAAAGACCGCAGTGCCCCGGATAGCGGATTGTTTTGTAATCCAGAAAATCTATTTTCCCAAGATATGTATCGGGCAGAGTCGATGTTCCGCCTGATGTATAAAAAGCTTCAAATTTACCGAGTCCATCAAACTCAAGCAGTTCCACCGAGGTCATCGGATTGACAATCCGCTTGGCTCCATCCTGTAAAATCAGACACGGCTCCCAGTATTCATTGATCAATCCTTCGGCGGAGAACAGCATTTGATAATTTAATGGAGGGCGCGGTGACTGAGGTAATCCACCAACACGGATTTTAACTGATTCAATTTTATCAAAATTTTTAACACCATCAGCAACAAGCACCGCTACCATACCGGGTGCAAGTCCACAATCGGGAACAATGATTACACCCGCTTCTTCGGCTTCATCATTCATTTCTAATTGGGTTTTGACAGTATCATTATTACCACCAAGATCCACGAGATGACATTTGGCTTTGATAGCCGCTTTGGTCAGTCCGGGATTATATTTGTAGGTAACGCAAGATATGGCCGCATCATAATCAGCCAATATTTCAGCAACTGCATCTTCATCTCCGGCATCAAGTTTCCCAGTGACTTGCTTGTCGTTGCCATAGGTATTTCCGATTTGAGCGGCTAACTCTTCATCAATATCATAAATGCCAACTTGTTCAACTTCATCAATTCGTGCAAAATCAAACAACGCAGCTCTTCCCATCAATCCAGCGCCAATAACAGCTAATTTCATTACATCCTCTTTCTGCAAGTTTCAACAGCACGAAATATACACTAACATTATCACTGCAAGCAATACTCAAAGTAAGGAAAAGTGCTAAATAACCGATAATTATTATAATAGTTGGATTTTTAATAACTTTTGGAAAAGATGTCAAATATTAATAAAATAAGTCAAAATAACGAATCAGACATAAACGATGAGCTTGAATTATATCAAAAGCTGAAACCGTATATAGCCCATTGTCTTACCTTGAATCATGAACTGAATAATCCTCTCTCAGTAATATTGGGATATACAGAGATTTTTTTAGATGAGAGTGATTCATTAAATGAAGATCAAAAAAAGTATTTACAAAATATTATCAAAGGTGCAGAGAAAATACAAAAATGCGTTACTGAATTAAGTGATGAAAAGATTGCTTTGAATAAAAAAATTGATCTTAAGGAAGTGACAAAATTTTATAAAAAAGATATTCCAAAATCAGATTATTGATCTCATCAGATGAGCTGATCTAATCAGATTAGCTGATTCACTTTCCGTAACAGCCATTCAACAGACAAAGCCCCGACCATAATCAATAATAACCAGAATTTATTCCAGAAAGAGAATTCTTCATCAGAAGTTAAATGTACCGAGGAAGTATCAATTGCATTAACAGCTTTATCAAAATCCTGATATGTAAAATAACTCCCACCGGAAAGACTGGCAATCGCACTTAAACCAGCTGGGTTGCCGCTCTGGTTAAATTCTTCGAGAGAGAATGATTCTATCAGGACTGTCCCCTGCTCGGTTTTCAGATTACGACCGTCTTTGTCAATAGTTGCTTCATAGCTGTATTTACCCGGTGTCAGGTTTTCAAAGACAGCACTGTATTTACCTTCAGAAGTGTTTATCAGATCCATCTCAAACGATTCTGATTTTTCACCTCCGTTTAAGCGAACCATCCCGGTAACACCGGTTAGTGGTCTGAATCCGGGATCATAGGCATATCCTTCAAATCGAACATTTTCTCCCCGAGTGAAAACTTCTTTATCGGGTGAAATACGAACCGGAGCCAGATCATCGGTAACAGTAAGCCAGCTTGAGACACCTTCTATAAAACGATTAAAGATTAAGTTATCTTCACCAAATCCAAGATTTATAAAACCCCAGGTCCAGAAAGGCAGGCTTGTTTGAGCCAATAATTTTCCAGGACCAAAACGTCTATAACCTAAAACAGGCAATTGTCCTTTGTGAGTCCGTAAAGAAGATCGGACTAATATGACCCCATCTGAACTTTCAGCATCGCAGGCAACCAGTGATTTGAAAGGGGGCAAAGTCGCCCAGGAATCACGGATGGCAGACATACTCTCGGCCAGTCTAACTGCAGGATGGAATAATTGTTCTTCGATTGGTTCACCATGAAAATCTATATAATGAATCGCTTCTCGATTGGATTGATAAAACGGGAGAAGATCATTTAGCCATCTTACAGGACCTCTCTCGGCAAAATGTTTTCCCATTAACAACCATAAAGCTCCACCCCTTTCACTAAGATAAGAATTTATAATTCCTTTTCTTGATTCCAGTTTTACCGGATCGGGATCATATAGGACAACAAGATCATATTTATTAAGTTCGGTTTGGCGTGATGGAAACTGTCCGGACTGATTGCCGGCCTTATTTCCGGTAACAATCAGATCAACATCGTATTTATCTGATTGATCGTAAAATCTCTTGAGGAAACTGATTTCATAATCAGGATTATCCACTGCCAACAAGACCATTAGTTTGCTTTTTAATACTTTAGTAGAAAAAGATTTTTGGTTGTTGCCTGCTGTCTCCTCGCCAGTCAATTGGGGTATTGAAATATTAAGCAGCTTTTGTCCCGGCTTGGCAGGAATATATTTAAGAGTGATTTCACCAAACCCCTCATCCTGGCTAATAGGAAATGATTTCTTGTCCAGTACTATCAATGAATCCATAAGCGAAATTTCGATATCCTTCCCGCGAGCTTCATGCCAGGCAAGTCTTATTTTTACTTCAGTCTGCCGTCCGACAAAAACAATCGGGTTGAACTCTATATTATCAATTCCAATATCAAAACTATTAAATCCCCCGGTCATATCAACAGTGAGAATTGGTGTTTGTAGATTTCTGGCAACACTGCTCATATCCCGGCCTGAATTAGAATTACCATCGGACAGCAAAATCCAATAGTCGTCCGGCTCAACCGACTGCATTCTCTGCAGATTATAAAATATATCACCAAGTGATGTTTTGTCAGGATGAACTTCGGAAGCTTTATTGGATATATTATCACCAATATAATAAATTGAGAGATCTAATACTTCATTAAGATAACTAATGGAATTTGTTGAGAGTAATGAATCCATTCTGGCTTTTCGTGATAAACCCGATTCAACCCTATCCATACTCAAAGAACGATCAAGCATCAGGCTTACTTTTCTTTGGCGTGAATAATCTTTGGTATAACTAATAATTGGTTGAAAGAGAGCAATAAAAAGAGCAATCAGAGCAATAATCCTCAATGAACCGAGAACGATGCGAATATATTTTGGTAATGGAGGATTGGTTTTGTGATATAGATAGACCGCTAACGTAACAAGAACCAAAAATGCGAGAGTGGTTATAACCGGTGATCCGGTCAGCATATCAATTGACAGATTTTTCATACCAAACATATTGTCTGTTATACATTTCCAATAATTAAATGTTCAGGGTGAAATATTTATCAGGTAGCCCGAGCAATAGTAAATTGAACCATATTGACAAGGCAATCCCTATATTCGGATAACTCTAACGATGATACTGCATCCAATCCCTCTTCACTTATTTGATGAGCTCGCTTTTAAGCATATTCAATACCACCATTTTCTCTGACAAACTTATATACTTTTTTAAAATTAACCTTCTCTTTACTTTTCTGCAGATAGGCAATCATCTCCTTTTGGGAGTTTTTACTGACTTTTTTGAGGGCATAAATAAGAGGCAGGGTAAGTTTTCCGGTAATGACATCATTGCCCGGTTCTTTTCCGGTCACAGCAGGATCACCGGTAAAATCTAAAAGATCATCAGCTATTTGAAAAGCGATACCAATTTTCTCACCAAATTGAGCGAATTTCTGGCGTTCTCTTTTGCTGCTTTTTCCTAAAATCGGTCCGACTTCACAGGAGACATTAAATAGAGACGCTGTTTTATCCGCAATAATTGCCAGGTATTCCTCCTCTGAGAGCGAATAGTTACCGGTCTCTTCAATTTGGCGGAGTTCTCCGACCGAAACTCTTTCTGTTGCCCGGGCAACAGTCCGCATGAGTTCGATAGATTCAGGTTCAACCATTATTCTGAACGCTTTGGCAAAGAGGTAGTCACCCATCAAAACCGAAATAAGATTGGTCCATTGGGAATTAACAGTCTCCTGTCCTCTTCTGAGGTCGGATTCATCAACGACATCATCATGAAGCAAAGTGGCAGTATGAATCAACTCGATTGCCAATGAACAATCAACTGTATTTTCTGTAAAATTATCAGCAGCTCTTGAAGATAAGAACAGAAATGCCGGACGGATTCTTTTGCCTTTTGTACGCAACAAATGCTGAGCAATAGAAGTTATCAGAGGGGAATCGCCCCGGAGATGATCGTGCAGTTTTTGATCAAAATCATCCAGATCCGCTTTTATCGGCTGGGTGTATTCATTTAGCTGTTTGCTGTCTATAATTGCCAAAAAATTACCTTTCTAAATTATACTCGGAAAAAATATGTCTAAGTAAGGGATTTGTCAATAAATTTACCAATCCGAATAATTTCCGTTAATCATCTCAATCAGGGTATTGCGATAATTATGATCCTGAAAGTAAAATCTTTCATTATGGTTGCCTCGTAGCTTTATAAATTTTCGAAGCTCACCCGCAGCATTAAATAACTCCTCTCCCATTTTATACGGAATTATATCATCTTCCATAGAATGAGTAATCAAAACAGGGCATTTTATTTTGCTGATTTTATCAATTGAGTTGAGTTTATATTTCAAAATCAGACCTATGGGGAAAATTGGGAACATCTTTTTAGATATGGCTTTAGCCGAAGTAAACGTTGATTCGACAATAAGACCGCTACACGATACTCTGCCTGCCAGATCAATGGCAACTGCCCCGCCAAGTGATCGGCCAAAAATAATAATTTGTTCCGATGTGTAACTTTTTTGATTTATCAGCCAGTTATAGCAAGCTAAAGCATCCTGATAGATTTCCTCTTCACCCGGGATGCCATCAGATTTGCCGTAACCACGATAATCAAAAAGCATAATATCAGCACCAAGACCAAGAATATATTCAACTGTCTCCATACGGTGCGAGATATTACCGTCATTCCCGTGACAAAATAGCACTACTTTTCTATCTGGTATTTCAACGGAATCCCGGCAAGGTAAGTACCAGGCATTTATCTTTTCATTACTCTCAACTTCAATAAATAAATCCTCGTATTCCAAACCGATTTCATCAGGAGTTATAACCAAATCACTCATTGGGAAAAAGACCATTTTATGCTGAGAGAAATAAAGGTATATACCGAAAAATAAAAATAGTCCGGTAATTATTATTATGGGCCAGAGTAACATTTTAATAAATTTCATAAATCAATAATATTAATATTTCTAAAAACTAATACGCAACCTAACGAAATAAAAGGGGCTATGCCCCCCTATTCCCATTCTATTGTAGCCGGGGGTTTAGAGGAAATATCATAGACGACCCGGTTGACACCTTTAACATTGCGGATAATCCGATTTGAAATCCTGGATAAGATATCATTATCAATTTTAGCCCAGTCAGCAGTCATACCATCAACAGATGT
>DAOWMZ010000215.1 GCA_030642845.1 Candidatus Zixiibacteriota bacterium | reverse complement strand
TAACTCTATTGGAGGTTTTATTATGACTAAAGATGAAATGATTGCCTATATGGCAGAACACTCAAGTATTTCAAAAAAACAGGCAACTGATGCTCTTCAGGCTTTCATGGATGGTGTTACAAAACAGTTGCAAGATGAAACAAAAGTAAGTTTTTCAGGTTTTGGTACATTTTCCGTATCACATCGTAAAGCCAGAGCTGGAAGAAACCCGCAAACGGGCGAAACAATCCAGATTCCGGCTTCCAGAGTACCGGTTTTTAAAGCTGGTAAACGTCTAAAAGAAGCTATCAAAAAGTAATTATCCTGTTAATGGAAATCATGGCAGGGATAACTCCCTGCCTTTTTTTATCTTTTTAATAATTTACTAAGAATGCATATTTAGAAACAACTATGGCTGGAAAGAAAAAAAAGAAAAAAAAGCCCGGAAAGAAAAAAGGGTTTTCGATTAAAGCTCAACAGGTTTTTGCTGTTCTGATGATATTGGTCTCTTTGATTCTGTTGATTGCCCTTGTTTCACACGGAGCTATCGATGATCGTCGAATTTCAGGAGAGATTGATGGCAGCCTTGATCCGTTTGATCTGCAATTTCGTAATCAAGCCGGGATGTTAGGAGCATATCTTGCCTTTATCAGTTCTTTAATAATGGGCTGGTTGGCTTATTTTATTCCTATCGCATTGATTGCAGCTTCTTTAAGAATATTTACCGCTGAAACTTCAAAAAAAATGAGGTTCAGCGTAACCCTGATGTTTACAACCTCTCTACTGGCAACAATGATCTATAATATTCATATTCTTACCAATCGTACCCTTGTTGCCAATAACGATGTCGCAGGTGGATTTATAGGGGAAAAGCTGACTCTGATTTCAACAAAATTATTCGGGGAGTTGGGTTCTTATGTAATATTAAGCGGAATAATATTATTGATACTCATTATATACACTTCAATATCCGGTTTGCTAAAAGCAGGAATTCCTATTCCTATTAAGGGTTTATTTGAAATGCCAATGAAGAAGCTCAGAATAATTCTGTCCTTTTCATGGCTGAGTTCGTTGTTCTCATGGAAAAAAGAGGATGAAGACGGAGAAGATAATGATGAAGGATTTGTAAATGAACTCAATGAACAGTTAGAAGCTGCTTCATACCCTGAACCAGAGAATTATTATGAATCTCAGGAACCAAAAGAACCTGTTGCTGACAAAAAAACTAAAAGAACTCAAAAAATTACTATTACAAAAAAACCTGCAAAGATTCAAGTTGAATCAATGAACTATGAGTATCCCGTTCTTGACCATTTAATGAATAACCCGACCCCCGGACCGGTCGTTAGTGAAGAAGAATTAAAATTTACATCTCGGATGTTGAAAGAAACACTCGAAACATTCGGTATTAAAATTGATGGAGAAATTGAACGCTACCCGGGACCTATTATAACCAGGTATGAATTTAAACCGGGGACAGGGATAAAAGTTAATCAGATTATAAATCTCTCTGATGATCTCGCCTTAGCTCTAAAAGCTAAGCGTATTCGTATTATTGCTCCTATTCCGGGCAAAGCGGCAGTAGGAGTAGAGATACCTAACCACAAGGCACAGACAGTTTATTTGAAAGATATTTTGGAATCTGACAACTTCACAAAAACAGAAAGATATTTACCTCTGGCATTGGGTAAAACTACTTCCGGTAAACCTTTTGTAACTGACTTGGCTAAACTCCCTCATTTGTTAATAGCCGGTGCTACCGGATCAGGCAAATCTGTCTGCATGAATATATTGGTGACATCATTGCTGTATCGGCTTCATCCCCATCAGGTACGCTTCATTATGATAGATCCTAAAATGCTGGAATTAACTGTCTATTCAGGTATCCCGCATTTGGGCAGACCGGTTGTAACAAATCCTCGAAGAGCTGAAAAAGTCCTGTCTGATGCTGTTGTTGAAATGGAGGGGCGTTACCGTAAATTGGCGAATGCATCTGTTAGAAATATTGAAGGTTATAATAAAAAGCAGGACAAGTTAGAGAATCATCTTCCTTATATTGTCATAATGGTTGATGAGTTAGCTGATTTATTAATGTCTGGAAATTCATCAAAAACAGAACTTCTAATCACAAGATTAGCGCAAATGGCCAGGGCTGTCGGGATTCATCTCGTTTTGGCTACACAAAGGCCATCGGTGGATGTCATCACCGGTTTGATCAAAGCCAATTTCCCAGCAAGAATCGCTTTTCAAGTTTCACAAAAGGTTGACTCTCGAACTATTATCGATGCCAATGGTGCAGAAAAATTATTGGGTTCGGGAGATATGCTATTTTTACAGCCGGGACAGCCGGAACCGACCAGACTTCATGGAGCATTGCTTACCAGTGAGGAAACCGAAGCTATTGTCAAACAGATCAATGATCAGGATCTACCCATGCTGGCATTGGAAAATATCTCTCAGGCAGTAGGGGAGACAACTGAAAAAGAGATTGATTTTGGCGATCCGTTATTTAAAGAAGCTTGCGATGTTTGCATTAGACACAAGCAGGGGTCAGTATCATTATTGCAGAGACGGTTAGGAATAGGTTATCAACGAGCAGCCAGACTTATTGATAAATTGGAACAGGCTGGAATAGTTTCGACTTTCGATGGTTCCAAAGCACGTGAACTGCTGGTTGATAAAGCTTATATTGATACTCTTTTCAATAATGCGGCTTCCACCCAAATGATTGACCAAAACTCAAACTAATGTCACCCAAAAGATGTATAATGTTTATGAAAAATATTATAAGTACATCTCTTTTAATATTATTCCTGCTATCTTCATTAGTAGCTGATGAATCACAAAATATCGATCACTTTACTGAATTAAAACAACAGTTAAAAGATGCCGGCTGTGTTAGTATTGAACTTATCTCTGTTTTTGAATCTTCAGTATTTGATACTATTGACAGCACTGATGGTCTTGCCATCATCAGCCGGGATGGACGTTATAGCATCCGATTAGGAACTGATCTTTATCTCTATGATCTACAAAAGAGTTATTCATATTCTGAGGGGACAAATCAGGTCATTATTGAAGATGTGGCTGATCCTGAAATGTTAGGTAAAGAGATATCGTTTGTCAAAAATATTGATGAATTATATACCACCAAAACGCTCAAAAAGAATAAGATATACAAACTAATCCGAATTGATCGTGATGATAAGTTCAGCGACACTCCGGATTCAATGCTAATTTATATTTCGAATAACAATCGTTTTGACAGCCTGTCTTTTTATGATATTAATGAAGATCTCAATTTTATTTATTTTATAAATCAGGAAATTTCAGATACTTGCGAAGACTCATATTTTATTCCCGATTTTCCGGATTCAGTAGAAAAAGTCCGTTTTTAATATAATATTATGAAATTTTATATACATATGCTGGGTTGTCCAAAAAACGATGTGGATGCAGAATATATTATTGCTTTTCTGATAAATGCTGGTCATGAATATGTCTCCACCCCAGAAGAAGCGGATTCAATTATTGTTAATACTTGCGGTTTTATTCAATCGGCCAAAGAAGAATCAATCGATGAAATATTACGATTAGGGCAGCTCAAAAAAGATGGAAATCTAAAAAGGTTAATAGTCAGTGGCTGTCTTTCTCAAAGATATGGCGATGAACTGCTTAAAGAAATACCTGAACTCGATAGCGCGGTCGGACTCGGAAGACTAGACAGTATTATCAACGCTATCGACGGTAAAAATATTCCAAGAAAAACAGCAAAATATGAATCCCGAAAGCTAGCTTATCTGGATTGGAAGCAACGCTTTATATCTGACGGCTATCCCTATGCATACCTTAAGGTATCGGATGGTTGTAATCGAAATTGCTCATTTTGCGCCATTCCTTCGATCAGGGGGAAATATCGAAGCCGGCCTATGGAATCAATTATAAATGAAGCAAAATTTTTAGCTGAAAATGACAAACGGGAGTTAATATTAGTATCCCAGGAAGTAACTTTATGGGGGTTGGATTTAAAAAAGAATCTGGGAATTATAGACTTATTACAGGAATTAGATAGGATTGATTCTGTTGCATGGATACGGCCAATGTATCTATATCCGTCGGTGGTAACGCAAAAACTCATTGATTATATGTCGTCCGAAAATAAAACTCTTAATTATTTTGATATTCCTTTACAGCATATAAATGATAATATTCTAAAAATGATGCAAAGAAGAACAACCAGAAGAGAAATTGAGATCCTGCTTGATAAAATTAGAAATTCTCCCAATAATCCTGTAATCAGGACAACGTTTATTGTTGGCTATCCCGGTGAAACCGACAAAAAGTTCTTGGAATTAAAGGATTTTATTAAAGAACAGCGCTTTGACAGGCTGGGAGTTTTCACTTATTCTGCCGAAGAAGGTACGCCAGGAGCGGAACTGAAACCGCAAATCCCGGAAAAAGAAAAGATTGCCCGAATGGAAGATCTAATGCTCACTCAGCAGGAAATTTCATTTGATAAGAATATCTCCTTGATAGGAAGCACACATGAAGTTATTATTGATGAAGTT
>DAOWMZ010000190.1 GCA_030642845.1 Candidatus Zixiibacteriota bacterium | reverse complement strand
TTAGCGAATCTCTTCTTTCATATGGATTTGAAGTTGGTCGCCTGAAAACCGGGACTCCTCCCCGTATCGACGGTAACACAATCGATTGGTCTAAATGTGAAATTCAACCGGGCGAAGAACCTATTCCATTCTTTTCTCATCCTCAGAAAGAAGAGAATTTAAGCAATCATGTTGTCATTTGACCTATACCAGCCAAAAGACCAAAGAGCTAATATCACAAAACTTTAAAAGTTCTCCTATGTTTTCCGGACAAATTAAATCCACCGGTCCAAGATACTGCCCCTCAATTGAAGATAAATTTTTCCGTTTTGCTGAAAAAGAACGTCACCAGATATTCCTTGAACCGGAAGGAACCGAAACCAGCGAAATCTACCCCAATGGTTTCTCAACTGCTCTACCTGAAGATATCCAGAAAAAGGCTGTCAGGACAATTATTGGTTTAGAGGAAGCAATTATTACTCAACCGGGATATGCTATCGAATATGATTACTGTCCGGCCCATCAGATAAAACCATCACTGGAGACCAAGCTAGTGAATGGACTCTTTTTTGCAGGACAAATAAATGGTACATCAGGATATGAAGAGGCTGCCGGACAAGGGCTTATAGCGGGCGTAAATGCTGTATTATATATCGAAAATGAACCTCCGTTTATTCCGGATCGATCTGAATCTTATCTGGGCGTGATGGTTGATGATCTGACTACCAGGTCAACTACTGAACCCTATCGGATGTTCACCTCCCGGGCAGAATACCGTCTGGCTCTTCGTGAAGATAATGCCCGCGACCGACTCATCAAATATGCCCACAGGTATAACCTAATTAATGGCACTGAATATGTGGATTATAAAAAGTTACAACAAAAGACAGAAGATCTAATTAAATATCTCAAAAAAGAACGTATCAAAGTTTCTGAATTGGGGAAATATTCAGAGAGGTTTAAACGGATAGAATCAATTAATTTTGAGAATCTAATCAAGCAACCCAATATCTCTATTAATGAGGCATTCAAAATCATCAAAATGCAGAATTCAAATGAAATTGATCAGGAAATCTACGAGAGAGCTGCTACAATAATCCGCTATTCAGGTTACATTGATAAACAACAACGTGAAATTGACAAATTCAAGAAAATGGAATCAGACAAGATACCTGACAGTTTTGATTATACCGTTATCAACGGATTAAAAACAGAGGCTAAGTTGAAATTTATCCACTTCAGACCTCAATCTCTTGGGCAAGCCGGTCGTATCGAAGGGGTTACGCCCGGTGATATTGCTGTATTATCAATATACCTTAGCCGTTATAACCGTTCCCAGTTAGCATAATGACTGATATAAGCTATAATCCGCAGGAGATAATCGCCAAATTTGATCCTGATAACTTACTGATCAACTATTTCAACCTTCTCATCAAAGAAAACAAAAAGATCAACCTCGTTTCACGTGAAACCGTCGGAGGCGTCCTTATTAATAGTGGCGAGTCGTCTCATAGTGAAGCAAGAAATCAGTATTATGCTTTATTTCAATTAGCAGCCGAGTCTTTGCTACCATTTATGACTATTAAGGTAAGCGATAACATCGCCTACCTTGATATAGGTTCCGGGGGAGGGTTTCCTGCTATACCGATTATCCTCACCCAAAACTTATCAAAGGCCTCTTTAGTAGAACGGACTCAGAAAAAAGCGGGGGCACTTCGAAGAATGCTTCTGGCTCTTAAGAAGAGAGTTGACATCTACCCTGTTTCATTTGAAAATTATAAAGCAGAAAAAGAATCATTCGATCTAATTACTCTCCGCCTCGTTAAACTTACCAAACCTATGCTTTCAGAGATATTATCCCTTTTAAGTCCCAAGGGAACGTTTATATACTATTCAAAAACTGAGTTAGAAATAGATTCTTCTTCTTACCTAAAATGTAATTTTAACACTACACCAAATAAAAGTGGTTATACTACATATGCCACTTATACTACTTATAAGAGAATTTAAAACTCTTTAACATTTTAGTTGATTATATAATACTTTAAAATTAAAATAATCATAATTATTAAGATATCACATAAATATGTGTGTATGTGTACAAGGAGTGTTATTTGGCTAAAATTATAGCTATTGCAAATCAAAAAGGGGGCGTAGGCAAAACTACTACTGCCGTTAACCTGGCTTCCTGTCTGGCCGCTGCTGAAAATAAAACATGCCTGGTTGACATGGACCCGCAGGCAAACTCAACCAGTGGATTGGGATTTGATAAAAATGAAATTGAAGTTTCTATCTATGATGTGCTTATCAACAATAATTCATTTTTAGAGGGAATCCATGAAACGAATATGTCCTACTTGCACCTGATGCCTTCGTCAATATCACTTGTAGGTGCTGAAGTAGAACTGGTTTCAATGATGTCACGCGAGAACAAACTTAAAGATGCTCTGGAAAAAGTGACCCATGATTACGATTATATCATTATAGACTGCCCGCCTTCTCTCGGATTATTAACAATCAATACTCTTACAGCTGCTAATTCAATTATTATTCCTATCCAATGCGAATATTATGCCTTGGAAGGATTGAGCCAATTAATAAAAACAATCGAACTTGTTAAACAGAATCTTAACCCTGACCTTGAAATAGAAGGGGTTTTGTTAACCATGTATGACAGTCGTCTCAAACTATCGCGCGAAGTTCGTTCACAAGTCTGCGAACATTTTAGTAATAAAGTTTATGAAACAGTTATCTCCCGAAATGTTCGCCTGTCAGAAGCACCATCATTCGGGAAACCGATAATTCTATATGATATTCTTTCGACAGGAGCAGATAATTATATGGCCCTAACCAGAGAGGTGCTGGGACAATGAAAAAAGTAGTATTGGGAAAAGGACTGGACGCTTTGATACCAAACCAGTCGGCTACAGCTATAATTGATAAAAAATATAAGATGGTCACTCTCGATCGTATCGAATCAAACCCGATGCAGCCAAGAAGAATATTCAATGAAAGCAAACTCGGAAAATTGGCTGAGTCTTTAAAACGAAACGGTTTGATGCAGCCGCTGGTAGTAAAGAATAATGGATCCAGTTTTACTATTATTGCCGGGGAGCGAAGACTCCGTGCTGCCCGATTGGCCGGGTTCGAAGAGGTCGCAGTGGTAATCATGGACGATATTGATGAAGACAACATGCTGGAATTGGCATTGGTTGAAAATATTCAGCGCGAGGATCTCAACCCGATTGAAACCGCCGAAGCTTACCGTTCCCTCATTGACCGCTGTAATCTTTCTCAAAACGAACTCGCCGAGCGAGTAGGAAAAAGCCGTACCGCTGTTACCAACACCATACGCCTTCTTGGGTTGCCGGACAGTATTATTAATATGGTACGTTCCGGCGAATTAAGCGAAGGGCATGCGCGTACATTGTTGGCCTTGGAGACCGAAGAAGAGATGCTTATCATGGTTAATCGCATCCACAATGAATCACTTTCGGTGCGAACCCTTGAACAGGAAACTTCCAGAAGGCCTAAACGTAGAAGAATGCAGAGAACGAAACTGCCGGCTATTATGGAAGTCGAGTCACACTTGAAACAATTATTTGGAACATCGGTCAAAATAATCCATGGTCAAAAAAAGGGACGCATAGAAATTGAATATTATGGCGAGTCCGACCTTAACCGCCTACTGGAGATGTTTCAAAAACTTGGTTGATAGACAATGAGCAAAGGCAAAATTGTAACATTTATGTTTATCCCCGAAGGGACCGGTTCGCGGCACGAATTTAGAATGCGGCAGTGGGTCCTTAAATCAATTGTTATTGGTTTTGCTATTTTACTATTAAGCATTATTGCTTTCTTTTCATTTTATTCATTGGTGTTGGCAAGAGCCGCAATGACCGATAAATTAAAGAGCGAAAACGAAAGACTGAGAAAATATTATTATAAGGTGCAGCTGTTGGAAGAAAATCTGATGCAGACCCGTGAAGTTGTCGAACGTTTGACAAAAATGGCCGGGATAGATTTTGAGTTTCCCGAAATTCCGGATGACTCTACTTTGTTTGCATCGCTTGATAAACCATCACAGGCTATTTTGTCTCGTCCGGCTACAATTGATGTCACCATTCCGGCCGGTCTTCCGCTGCAGGGATTTATCACCCAGGATTTTGAGATAGATGATGTCGATCATTTTCATCCCGGGATTGATCTTGCCTGCGCCGTTGGAACGCCTGTATTGGCAACGGCAGATGGAATTGTAGATTTTGCTCTGTTCGATTCAACTTATGGCAACATGATAATTATCAAGCACAATGACAGCATCTCAACTATCTACGGTCATAATGATACATTACTGGTCGAGATGGGCGAAATGGTTTCAGCTGGAAGTAGAATTGCCTTATCTGGAAACACAGGCAAATCAACTGCACCCCATTTACATTATGAAATTAGAATAAATAATAACCCAATAAATCCTTTGGAATAAAAGTTATGAAAAAAAACAATCTTAACGAGTCGGATGGACTTATGAGTACAATAATTGGCAAAGACACAATAATCACCGGAACTATTGATGTGAAGAGTGATTTAAGAATCGACGGTACTGTAAACGGCAAAGTGATCTGCTCTGAATGTGTTACAATAGGCACAACCGGAGTGGTTGATGCTGAGCTTGATTCCAAAATGGCAATTATTGCCGGTAAAATGCGCGGTAATATTCTCAATTCTGAAAAAGTGGAACTTCAGACCAACTGTGAAATGGACGGCGACCTAAAAACTAAATCATTGGTCATTGAACAGGGAGCAGTTTTCTGCGGTGCCTGCAATATGAAAAACAAAACACCGGATCTGGGCTTTTTACCACCAGAGAAGGAAGAAAAAAAAGAACCAATGAAATTCAAAATGGCTGATGATAAGAAATCAAAGTA
>DAOWMZ010000103.1 GCA_030642845.1 Candidatus Zixiibacteriota bacterium | reverse complement strand
TTACTTTGATCAACTGTAAGCCCCAACCGTTCCATCATATTTACAAGTGACTGGGTGGTAAAATGAGTCCCTGATCCATCACCGGAACCATCCAGTCCAATTATTAATCCATAACCACTCCAATCTTCCTGATTCTCATTCTGGAAGCTGCAAATATCTTTAATACGGACTTTACCGGCTTCCGCTACTCCTGATAAAGTTAGAAGCAATGTAGCTAAAATAATTAATCCGATCGGGGTTGATATAATTTTTGATACTGCTGAATGCATAGTTCCTCCTTAGAACACCCATCCGAAGAAGCGGGAAAGAAATCCCGGACGACTACCGGTGTTGGCATTTCCTTTGCCTGTATAATGAATTTCAGCATCGGCAATTAAATATGAGTCTATTGTATTATCCGGGGAGATATCTTTCTGGCGTACAATACCGGTTAACGACAGTGTCTCTCTGTCTCCGGAAATCCCTACCGTGCGGTAACCTTCGATAACGAGATCTCCATTGGGGAGAACAGTGATAACAGTCACCGACATACGAGCTGATAAAGACCCATTGCGGATGTTTTCTCCTTTGCCATCAAAAGAATTGCTGTTTTCAACATCCATAGCAAAAAGAGGAATAAAATCGAGCGATCCAATCCCTGGTCCGCCGGAAGCATCCATCTTTGAACTTTTTTGTGTTTTGGTTTCCGCTTTTTGCGAAGCTTTGCTTTGTTCGTAAATCATTACAGTCAGAATATCACCGACTTTGTTAGCCTTGATATCTGTAAATAATGATTCAATCTGCTTTGATTCTTCCCCTCTTAATTTGATAGTAAAGGGAAGCAGCAGCAAAACGAGCAGTATAACAAAAGTCCTTTTAAAATTCATGATTCCTTCAACTCCAATTTTAAGGATCCACAGTGACAGCGCTTTTATCCACTACACGCGCCAGGACTATTTTACCAGATGATTTGTTTTTAACTTTTACATAATCCCCAGCCATACCTTTCTGAAGTATTACTCCCTGTGCCGAAATGCGGCACAAGCCGTTGGTATAAACAATAGAAACTTCCCGCCCTGATTCCACATCGGGGACCAGCTCCATTGTTGACATGGTGAGAATTGTTCCTTTTCTGAGATTATATTTTGATCGATATTCATATAACTCTGCAAGATCAGTAAGGGGCTTTTCATTGAGTGAGGTGATTTCGGTACGTGTTAAGATGACATTATTATCACTAAACAGGCATTGTCTGTTTATTTTGTCTGAGGCAACAAGTACATCCATATACTTTCTGATCTTTAAACGAACCTGTCCCGATTCAGCAACCTTGTTGCCTTTATAAATATTTACTATTATCGAGAATACCCCAAGAGGCTCTTTCTGAGTAATCGGTTTTATAGAAATGTTCCCTGAGGAAATTTTATTCATATCAATGTAACTGCCGAGAATTTCAAACTCATAGCAATCAGGATTGAGCTGATACATATTTATAAGTTCATCAAAAATGATCTGCGATTTGTCCTTATCCACAGAAAAAACCGAACCACTCATCAGGAAAAAGATTAGAATTAATAATAATTTATAAATCTTATCCACTTTACTTACCTCTTAAGGTTATTAGCGATACCAGCCATATCATCGGCAGTCTGAATGGCTTTGGAATTCATTTCGTATGACCGCTGGGCAACAATCATGTTGACCATTTCATCTACAACTTTCACATTGGACATTTCGAGATAACCCTGGTCAATCGGTCCTAAACCACTCTGGGTTGGGATATCGATAGTAGGATCACCTGATGCTCTTGTCGGTATTAACAGATTACGACCGATAGCTTCCAAACCAGCCGGATTGACAAAGCGGGCTAATTCGATCTGACCTACCTGCGTGGGATCAGTTTGGCCTACTGTCAGCACTTCAACAGTACCATCAGCACCTACTGAAACAGCAGTAGCATCCTGAGGAACAGAAATATTCGGATCAAGGAAATATCCATCACTATTTACAATTCGACCATCACCGGAAATATGAAATGATCCATCCCGAGTGTAGGCAGTAGTTCCATCCGGATGTTGTATCTGGAAAAATCCATCACCATTGATAGCGAGATCAAGAGGATTACCAGTTGCCTGTAAATTACCTGGTGTGAATTGTCGTGTGGTTGCCGAAGCTCTTGTGCCGTATCCAATAGCCAAACCTGTAGGAACTTCAGTTCCAATCGCCGAGGCTGTTCCCGCTCTGCGGTAATTTTGATAAAGCACATCCTGGAACTCGACATTACTCTTTTTAAAACCGGTAGTGTTTACGTTAGCCAGGTTATTGGCGATATTGTCCACATTCATCTGCTGTGCAATCATTCCACTGGCTGCAGTTCTCATCGCCTTAATCATTTTAACCTCCTATGTAAAATTCTCATTTTTCTTATCCTTTGCCGCCAACTCTGCTAAAAAGGCTTGCCAGAGATGTATCCTGTGATTGAAGGGCTTTAGCGTTGGCTTCATAATTGCGGTAAGCGATAATCATATTGACCATCTCGCTTACTATATCCACATTTGATGATTCGAGATATCCCTGACGAATTGTAGAAGTAGTAACAGATACCAATTCTTCATTTTGCGGAACAAGAAACATCGATTTCCCAATCTTCGTTAAACTCTGAAGATCATTTACTGTTACCGGTGTAATTTTACCGGCATTGGCTCCATCAATTTCAATTTGACCGCCTGCTGATACACTCACCTGCCCATTCCCGATTTCAACCGCTCCCCCATCAGTCAATACAACTCCTCCACCCAGTACTGACAGAAGACCCTCTCTGTTTACAGTAAAGGAACCATTGCGTGTGATAGCAGTAGAGCCATCTTCGAGTTGAATAGTGAAAAAACCATCCCCGTCAATCGCCAGATCAAGAGCATTACCGGTACGGTCAAAAGCTCCCGATTGAAAATCAACATATATTTCGGGTGAGATTGGCTGCTGCCAATCTGATTTTTTGATCGACATTTTACTCTCAGCTTTGGAAAGCTCCTTAGTAAACATGGAATCTTTCTTATAACCGGGAGTACTGACATTGGAAACGTTATTCGCAGTCAGTTCCTGTTTCTTCAAGCTTGGCAGCATACCTGATGCTGATTTGTACAATCCTCTAATCATAGAATCCTCCACCTTCAGACAAAGCATAACCCGTGCCAGACGGACATAGTCCGTAATGTGCTGATTTACAGTGAGTTAAGAATGTGAAGGGAGATGATATTAAGTGTTTAGGAAAGATTATGCCAAAAAAACAGGAAAATATTTCCGTATTTTGTAATATTTTATTGGGGACAGGTTTTTTTTGCGCTGTCAGGATTCCTATCCTGACGGTATAGGGAAAGCAGATCTGCGTTCCCTTCAAATGAATGAATCAGACAGGAAAGGATTCCTGCCTACGCTTTGTGCTTATTATTCCGGCCTACACTTTAAAAAATAATAATATTTTTCAGGATTACATTTATTTATATTCTTATTCGGGCAGATTTTCAAACTTAGCGCGAGTTTTATCTATGAGTTTGTCCATCGCTTGATCAAACCGTTTTTCATCACAGTATTTTCCATTGGATTTCTGATAAAGAGGACAGTCGCTTCTGTATCCAAAACATCTTAACTCTTCAGCAAGATAACATGCCCTGATATATAAACATCTTTCAGCAATTTTTGGTGTACCCGTCTCTTTCATATCTTTAATATCGGTGAAAATATGCAAATATTAAGGTGTAGATTCAAAGCACTCAGATATAGTAGGTTAGCAATATATTTCTTACTTTTATCAGCAAAGATTATTACAAAATTCATGAATCAATCAAAAAACTGTTGCCAAACCTTTCTTTATTAGTTATTATTACAAAGATTAAAAGATTTTCGGACAAGTACTTACATAGTCTTTGACGGGCAAAAGAAATATCTTAAAGGGTACTGCATAGAATATCGTTCACGTAGCATTAAATTTGCTTATAAAAGCAATATAAGAAAAAGGAACAAAGTATGCGCACGTGGATTAGTTTTGTATTTATTACAATTATATTATTAACGGTCAGTTCTCAGGCCGCAAATATTATCTCTATTGATTCGGTGATCTCATATACCAACACCATAGGGAAAGTGCCAATTAATTTCACCAACGATGTTTCTCTATCCGGGGTGGAACTTACTATCTGGCAGAGTTCACCTGAGGTACAGATTGATTCGTTCTCATTTTCTGGGGGACGACTGGAGTATGCAGCCTTAAAGGGTGAACTAATTATGGGGGATACTATTTCAATTTATGCTGTTCCTTTTGGCGAGGAACCTCTTGTTGCACCCGGAACAGGCTTATTGGGGCATTTGTATTTTTCTTACAGTCTTGATATATCGACACAGGTTTTGACAATTGATTCGGTTACAGTTTTAATTCCCCCTGATGTAGTATATTCAACCCACTTCATGGAACCATCAAGAAGTTATTTTACCCCTGATTTTGAAAAAGGGTATCTGGATATTCAACAGGGTTTTGGATGCTGTGTAAATATCCGGGGTAATGCTGATAATAGTCCGGAACAGGAACCGAATGTAGCCGACATAGTATATATGGTTGATTATCTGTTTAGAGGCGGACCTCCCCCTGATTGTCCGATGGAAGCAGATGTTGATAATCTTGACGGTCCGGGCATGAACGTTGCCGATATTGTATTTTTGGTAGATTATCTTTTCAGAGGAGGAGCTGATCCATTCCCCTGTACAGTTGAACAACAATAGATTTAAAAAAACCGTTATAATGTAAATAATAACGGTTTTTTAATTAGACTGACTCTTCCTTAATCGAAAAACATTTAGACCTATTTCATCAGATTCTTTCAGCAATATTTCTTCGATTTCTTTATTAAATTTTTCCTGATCTCCTTCTTTTAATTTTTCGTAGATTTTTTTATTTTTTGAAGCTTCCAGAAGTGCCAGACGTTTTACTTCCTGAGTTTTATTAAGTGCCCGCAATAATTCCAGACCGGCGATATTATCTTTTTTTAATTTCAAAAAATAACGGGAATATATCAACATCTCTGAAACTAAGATTTTCCCCTCGCTGCTTTTTCTTTTTTTTTCGAGAGCTGTTGAGTTTTGATCTCTGATTTGTTTTAAAATATTATTTTGCTGCATAACTTTTTGAGAGGTTACAGCCAAATCTTTCTGCTTTTGTCTTTCAATATGCTCTTTTACTTTCAGGAGAGTTTCAAGGCGATACTTAAACTTTTTCATTGCCCTTCTCCTCATCAGTAATTAATATCTCCTGAAGTTCTTTTAGAGATGATTCATGATCAGTTATTTCAAAAATACCCTGGGCAAAGAATTTATTAAATTTATCTATCTTTGATATTGCCCTGTCTATTTTCGGATTGGAACCTTTGACATAAGCACCGATATTGATTAAATCTTCGGCCTCTCTGTATATTGAAATTAATTCGCGCACTTCTCCGATTATTTTCATTTCCTCTTCAGTGCAGACCTCCTTCATCAGACGACTGATTGAGTCAAGAATATCAATTGCCGGATATTGATTTCTGGATGCCAGTTTACGAGAGAGGGTAACATGGCCATCAAGTATTGATCTTACAGCATCCGATACCGGTTCGTTAAAATCATCTCCTTCGACAAGTACCGTGTACAATCCGGTAATTGAACCACTGTTGGAATTACCGGCTCTTTCGAGAAGTCGTGGAAGCAGAGTAAATACAGATGGAGTATATCCTTTTGTAGTAGGAGGTTCACCGACAGCAATTCCTATTTCACGCTGAGCCATAGCAACACGAGTAAGAGAGTCCATCATCAGCAAAACATCTTTCCCCTGATCCCTGAAGTATTCAGCTATAGTGGTAGCTATTAGTGCTCCTTTGATTCTTATCAATGGGGATTGATCAGAGGTGACTGCGACTACAACTGTTTTCTTCATTCCTTCCGGTCCAAGATCTGATTCAATAAATTCTCTAACTTCACGTCCGCGTTCTCCAACCAGAGCAACAACATTTACATCAGCCGACGTACCTCGAGACATCATTCCCAAAAGAATAGATTTTCCAACACCAGATCCTGCAAATATACCCAGCCTTTGCCCTTTCCCAAGAGTGCTGGACAGATCAATCGCCCTGATACCGGTTCGGAGAGGTTCCGTGATTCTTTTTCTTTTCATAGCAGGAATAGGATCACAGATGATTGATCGATAATTTTTTGTTAATAGAGGTTTTTTTCCATCTAATGGGTTACCCAAACCGCCAATAACTCTTCCAATAAGTCCATCGCCAACAGGAATACGAAGTTGTTCGAAAGTTGAAGTGACAATAGCTCCCGGAGTAATGCCGGTTATTGGTCCAAGAGGCATCAGTAGAATTCTATCATCTCGAAATCCAACCACTTCTGCTTTTATTTTGGTACCATCCTCGCGATTTTCTATTGTGCATAAGCGGCCAATAGATACTGATGGTCCGGCAGATTCAATAACGAGTCCGACAACCTGTGTCACTTTGCCAAAATGTTTGATTGTTCTTGCTCGGTTAATACGTTCAGCATAGATATCATAAGCAAAACTGCTCATGATTCTGCCTCATTAGTAAGAAGAGTATCCTCAATAACTTCGAATTGAGATTCCAAGCGGGCATCAATATCACCGTTAGGAGTTTCAATAAAACAACCGCCATA
>DAOWMZ010000001.1 GCA_030642845.1 Candidatus Zixiibacteriota bacterium | reverse complement strand
TTTGCGGTGTATGGGCCATTAATTGCAGCCAAGGGGGGAGTGTTTATGGCTTCAACGGTACATAATGTATTGTAGGTGCCGGTTTTTTCTTGGTTGTCCGTCACTATGAGGGAGATGTTGTAGAGCCCAGGATAAGCATATGCGTGGCTTGGGTTTGGTTCTGTGCTTTCAGCGTCGTCTCCAAATTTCCAGTGAATCCCAAAATTACCAAATCTGTTATCTCCAGCATATGAGAATTCGGCAATGGCTAAATTTGGATAGTCATTGATACGAGACGGGAACTCCCAGATGTTTGCATCATCAAGAAGAATCGTATTGTTGTCACCCATTGTCATAACACGTGTTTCAGACGCAAATGCATTAATTGACATCATCAGTAGCATCATTAAAGCTACAGTTAACATTTTTTTCATTTTCAAAATCCTTTTATAAAAAAATTAATTAATCAATGTTTTCTAAACAAATTCATTTCAACCCCCTAAACATCCCTTAACTCAAATATTAAATCATAGGCAAACTCCTGTAATAAAACTCAATATCCAAAATCATCATTTTGAATCTATTATATGATAAAAAACATCTCCATTATTATACGTCATCCTTAAACTCTTTTTTCCATTAGAGCAATGATAATACCACAAATTTTAAAATAAAAAGCAACAAAAAAGTTACAAAACAATAAGCTTTTAAAGGTCTAAGTTTGTTTTTAACTTCCTGCGAAATAGTCACTTAAAATGGTTTATTTAATTCCCTGCCAGACTTCTTCGAGTTCCATTAAAGAATAATCTTTAAATTTCCGACCGGATTTATTTACATTTTCCTCCAACTTTTCAAATCTGGCTTTAAATTTCTCAAGTCCTTTTCTAAGAGCAATTTCAGGATCAATTTCAAATTTACGCGCTAATGATGCTGCTGCAAAAAGAAGATCCCCTATCTCGTTAGCAATCTGTGATTTATCTTTTTCTTTGATAGCCTGCTTAATTTCTAAAATTTCTTCATCGAGCTTACCGAGAACATCTTCAGCCTTTTCCCAGTCAAATCCAACACCGGCAACTTTTTCACCAATTCTGAAAGCCATTGTTAATGCAGGCATAGATTTGGGAATACCCGACAGAACCGATTTCTTCTCCCCAGAATCGACCTTTATCTGCTCCCATTGATCCCGTACTTGATCAGGGGATAGATCCTTATAATCTCCGAAGACATGGGGATGGCGGGCTATAAGTTTATCTATAAGGATTTGGACTGAATCATCTAATGTAAAATACCCCTTTTCGTTGGCAATCTGAGCATGGAAGACTATCTGGCACAACAGATCCCCTAATTCTTCTTTAAGAGCGTCAACATCCTCATTTTCAATAGCTTCCACCACTTCGTAAGCTTCTTCCATGAGATAAGGCAACAGACTTTGATGGGTCTGTTTACGGTCCCACTGACATCCCCCAGGAGATCTCAAAAGAGCCATTAGTGCTTTTAACCGCTCAAATGGGGGATTACTTTTATCAAAAACTTTTCTTTTTAATTCACACATAATGCCGATAATAGTCTCTATCTAAATTTTTATCCGGTAATTTGACAAATTCTCATTTGTTGACAATATTAACCGGTACGATTATAATATAAAGCTCGACAACTTAAGTTCGAGCAATTTTTTTTGAAAGGCTAATATAACGGATTAAACTTAATATGAGCAAGCAAAACGAAAAAGAAATCAAAAAATCAGCAGCTTATTCCCCTGCTGAAGTTGAAGACAAACTTTATGAGCACTGGTTGGATAAAGGATTTTTCTCAGGAGATGCCAACTCTAAGAAAAAGCCATACACTATTGTCATACCTCCCCCCAACGTTACCGATATTTTACATTTAGGCCACGCTCTGAATAATACCATTCAGGATGTTCTGATACGCAAACACCGGATGGAAGGATTCGAAGCGGTTTGGATTCCGGGAGCGGATCATGCCGGTATTGCTACTCAGGTAATGGTTGAAAAAAAAATTAGTAAAAAGGGAATCACTCGCCGTGAAATGGGGCGTGAAAAATTCCTGGAGCTTACCAGAGAATGGGCTTATAGCAACAAAGATAAAATCCTGAACCAATTAAAAAAGATCGGCTGCAGTTGTGACTGGGATCGTACCCGTTTTACTATAGATGAAGGGCTCTCTAATGCAGTAGCTGAAGTTTTCAAGCATCTTTACAATAAAGATCTTATCTATCGCGGACATCGCATTGTTAACTGGTGCCCATCATGCCAAACATCTCTTTCTGATGATGAAGTTGAACATGTTGAACAGGATAGCCACCTATGGTATATTAAATATAAGCTCAAGGGCTCAGATGAATACCTGACAGTTGCAACAACCAGACCGGAAACAATGCTGGGCGATACAGCCTTAGCTATTGCCCCCAAAGATACCCGTTATAAAAAATATGTGGGGAAAATGGTTATTCTTCCTATCCTGGAACGGGAAATACCTATCGTTGCCGACAGCTATGTTGATCCTGAATTTGGTACTGGTGTAGTTAAAGTAACTCCAGCCCATGATCCCAATGATTTTGAAATCGGAAAACGACACGACCTTGAGGAGATAAACATCCTTAACACCGATGGCAGTATGAACGAAAACGCCGGTAAATACAAAGGTCTGGATCGCTACGAATGCCGCAAGCAGCTACTTGATGATCTTATGGAAAAGGATCTTTTGGAAAAAAAGGAAAAATATAATCTTTCAGCCGGAACCTGTTATAGATGTCATAATATTGTTGAGCCTTATCTTTCGGAACAATGGTTTGTTAAAATGAAAGAGCTGGCCCAACCAGCCATTGAAGCAGTTAAATCCGGGAAGATCAAGTTTCACCCTGACTATTGGTCAAAAACATATCTTCACTGGATGGAAAATATCCGGGACTGGTGTATCTCCCGACAACTATGGTGGGGACATCGCATTCCTATCTGGTATGCTGAAGACGGCACTATGTTTGTTTCAATAGATCGTCCAACTGCAGATCAACGCAAAGGGTATGATCCTGAAAGTCTGGTTCAGGATGAAGATGTTCTCGATACCTGGTTCTCTTCATGGCTCTGGCCTTTTTCCACAATGGGCTGGCCCGAAAAAACACAGGATCTTGAAAAATTTTATCCGACAAAAGTCTTAAGTACTGCCTCGGAAATAATTTTCCTCTGGGTCGCCCGCATGGTTATGGCTGGTTATGAAATAATGGGTGAACCTCCTTTTTCCGATGTTTATATTCACGGCACTGTCCGTGATGCCAATGGAATTAAAATGTCAAAATCACTAGGCAACGGAATTGATCCTCTTGAGATAAAAGAAAAATACGGAACCGATGCCCTTCGGATATCGATAGTTCTTGCTACACCCGATGGTCAGGACCCCTGGATAAGCAAAAACACATTTGAAATCGGACGTAATTTTGTCAATAAGCTTCATCAGGTTTCAAGGTTTATATTGATGCGCCTTGGGGATAAATCGGCTGACATTAACACTGTTGATGAATCAGATCTGGTTATATTTGATAAGTGGATTTTATCCCGTCTTGACCGGACAATAGAATCTATCAATAAATCCTTTGATGAATACCGCCTTTCTAATGCTTCCAAGACATTGTACAATTTTGTCTGGAATGATTATTGCTCATGGTATATCGAGCTGATTAAACCGGATACTCCCGGAAGCGAAATAAGAGAAGGATCACTAAAGGTTGCTGTCTATGTTTTAAGACGTATTCTTGAACTTCTGCATCCGTTTGTCCCATTTGTAACCGAACGAATTTATCTTGATATGCTCAAACTGGATGAAAATGGAGATAATACAATCACATTTGGCCCCTGGCCAAAAACCGATGGCAAATATATTGACGATGAACTGGAAGAACATTTAAGTAAAATTCAGGCTGTTGTTACAGCGGTCAGATCGGTCCGTTCCGAGCTTAACATTCCACCGGGAAACAAATCAGATTTATATATTAAAGTTAATGATCCTTCGCTTAGTGATCTTCTGCAGAATCATATTGAATATTTCCGTTCATTAACGAGAGTTAATAATCTTTATACTGGCACTGACATTAAAAAACCTCCACTTTCGGCATCAACAGTTATTTCCGGGGCTGAAATTTTTATCCCGCTGGAAGGATTGATTGATATTGAAGTTGAGAAAAAACGGTTAAATAAAGAACTTACCAATCTCACTAATCAGTTAGAAAAAGTGTCAAAGAAACTGGCGAATAGTGATTTCCTCGCTAATGCCCCAAAAGAGATCATCGAAAGAGAGAAATCCAAAAAGGCTGATTATCAGGATAGGATTGAAAAACTAAACAAGAACCTTGAACAGATTCTCGGCTGGTAAGTGGCTGCAAGTTAATATATTAATCTTCTAAGCGCGTAGGGGCGGCCTTGTGTCGACCGTTTTATGACACACACAACGGAGACAAGCCCCGCTGCTAAGCGAGTTTGACTGAATTCTGGAAAAGTATGCTTTTGGGACTACCTCAGTGGTATAGCCACTTTTATTTGATTTTAGTTAATTCTAACTTTAATGCAGGTTTATTAATCTTCCCAGTTTGGTATTTGGGAAGGGATTCCATAAACGTAACAAATTTGGGGATTTTGTGGCTGGCTAAATTGACAGCACAAAAGTCCCTGATTGTTTTTACAGAAATATCATCATCATTTTTGACTACTACTGCCTTAATAGCCTCACCTTGAACAGGATCTTCAACTCCAAATACGGCAACTTCGGTGACACCATCAATTTTCAAAACAGTCTCTTCTACCTCTTTGGCGCTGACTCTGTTTCCTCCTGATTTTATAATCTCTTTTATACGGCCAACAATAAAGATATAACCATCATCATCCATACGGGCCAGATCACCGGTGTAAAGCCAACCATCCTTGAGAACTTTGTCATGGCCGTTGCTTTGATCCCAATAACCCATCATAACCGAATTTCCACCGACAATAATTTCACCTTCAGTTCCGACAGGAACTTCTTCTCCGGATTCATCAACAATCTTAACACTAACTCCGGGAACTTCGATCCCAACTGAGCCCATTTTATCCTGCAATTTATCAGGCGGCAGCCAGGTGACCCGTGGAGAAGCTTCGGTTTGGCCGTACATGATATAAATCTCTTTATCCGGAAATGCATCAGTCAGTTTTTTTGTTACATCAGGCGACATAGCCCCACCTGCCTGGGTGAAATATCTTAAGTGAGGAAATTTACGTTTAGGAAACGAGGAGCTGTTCAGAAGAATCATAAATGTTGACGGGACTCCGGAAAATCCGGTAACTCTTTCTTTTTCCATTGTAGCCAAAGCAGTCTCAGGATAAGCAAAACGATTTTCAATCACAACCGTTCCGCCAACAGCCATATGAGTCAAAAGTAATGAATTACCATAGATATAATAAAATGGAAGGACAACCAAAACTCGATCCCGATTGGTAAGTTTGAGATATTCAATTGTACCTATAGTGTTGGATATTAGATTCAAATGAGACAGCATCACTCCTTTGGACTTACCGGTACTTCCTGAAGTATAAAATATAGTCGCCAGTTCATGTGGTACTTTTTCTGATTTGGCTTTCAAATAGACGAAATGATCAGAATCGGTAATTGAGGATTTTTTTTCAACTACGGAATGATTTTCATTTTTATTATTAATTATATCTTCCAGAGAATAATATTCGATGCCCTCAAAAGGAAAAGAAATACTCTTATCGGTAGCAACAAAGGTCAATTGTGTATTATTACTAAAAACTGATTTAAAGTATCGACTGAATCTTGACTGAGTAATCAATCCTTTGGTGGAACAATCATTCAGAATAAAATTAATCTGTTCCGGATGTAAAGAAGTGTCAACCGGAACTATTACTAAATCGGATTTAAGGATTGCAAAATAAGAAATCACATACTGAATACTGTTTTCACACCAGAGGGCAACTCTGTCCCCGCTTTGAAGATCGGTTTTTAGTAATTTTTCTGATAGTTTCTGAATCGAGTTGAAGAGATCTGTATACCTGACTTTCTGATTGCCATGTATTATGGCAACATTAGATCCGAATCTTTCGGCACTTAACTCAAGGAAATCATAAAGTTTCATCAGACTCTAATAGTATTAAATTTACTACTAATAATTTGTTTCTAGAGGATTCATGCGGAGATAAACCGTAGCATCAATTTTCCTCTTAATAGCTTCATACCCTTTTTTCACCTGCTCCGGTGTCAAATCGAGAACTTTGGCTGCTTCTTCCGGAGGAACATTTGTTTCCATAGCATGCCATAACATATCCATAGTATAAAAATCCAAACCGAAGAAAAATTCTTCCTGGGTTACTTCAGAAGAATAGGTGTCAGTGGTGGGAGTCCGCTTGATAATTTCTTTCGGAACTCCGATATATTCAGCAATTTGATAGACCTGCATTTTAAACAGATGAGCGATAGGCTTCATATCAGCACCACCGTCTCCCCACTTTACAAAAAATCCCTGTTCATGTTCGTCTTTGTTCCCTGTTCCGGCTACCGCTCGATTCAACCTTTCAGCATGATAATATAATGTAGTCATGCGAAGTCTTTGTTTGAGATTTGAAGCCGCTACAACCTGAAGATAAACATCCAGAGGCATTCTTTTCTTTTGGATGTTTCCATCTTTATCCTCAATAGCCAGAGAAAAGAAATTGAAAGAGCTTTCGTCGAGAATATTGGTCGGGATTATAATCTTACATTTATAACTTTTATCATATTCAGGAAACACTCTATTTATAGCCTCGTCACGTTTTTGATAACAACCCAATCCGACAAGTCCATCAGTCAGCTCTTCAACAATTGTTTCAAAGCCAAATTTGTCCGCCAGTTCTGTAGCCAACTGTTTGCTTTCACTTGCGGAATCTTTTTCGGGCATCATTATTCCGAGAACCTTTTCCGGCCCCAAAGCTCTGGCACAGAGACCGGCAACTACTGAGGAATCAATACCCCCTGATATACCTATTACTGCCCCTCTTTTTTTGAGAGTTTTTCCTATTTGTTTGGAAATCATTTCACAGAGTTCGTCGGTAACTTTTGCAGCATCAATTTTCAAACTATCTTTATTAAACTTCAAGATATTATCCTTTACCCAAATGCTTTTACAGATTCTCTTACTTATACAACTATTAATAATGAATTCAATAAATCAACTTTAAAAGTTGAATTTAATAGTTTAATCATAACTCCTATAAGTCCATGTACAGTGCTTTGTTCCAGTATCGGCCTGTTATTAAATCGTCTTAACCGATTACATTTAGTATGATAAAATCAGAATTTAAAAAAACGGGACAGATGTCCTGAAGGTAAATGCATACTTTAAATTCACCTGACGATCTTCACCTTCACCTCTAAAACCATCAACCTGAAGTAAAGCGGTATGTCCATCAGCAGTTAATACTTGAACCAGATTCCCCTTTGTTATGCTTATTTTGTCATTATAGGGATTACCTGTTGAAATACCATTTTTGATAACCTCATCAATAGTACTATTACCGGACAGAAGCCTGAATTTGCTTGTTCTGAGAAAACCATCAAGGCGATTGGGTGAAGCCAGAAAATCTATACCGTCTTTGGTAAACAAATAGAAATCGTTATAAATATCATCAGCTCTGACATAACCGTTTTTGGTGAAAGAAAACCCATCATTCTCTGATTTATATCTAACCGACAAATCAATTTCACCGCGAGGACCGCAGACTACTTTGAGTTCATCGGATGGTTTGGACAATGTCCGATCAGTGAAAACCGTTCTGACAGAAACATAATACACTACTCCGTTCTCAAGACCTTCGGCATCGTAATGCTCTATGCCATCTTCGGGATTGGTATCTCCTGGGAAAACCGGATGGTTATTAGGTTTAATCGAATCAGGTAAATTGTTAACAGAATAATTACTGACTAACGGAATTTCACTTATATAAATATTATAACCGGATTTAAGGCTTTTACCGTTTTCTTTAAATACTACAATCATTGAACCATCGTTTACATTAGCTTGAATAAGAGTTGGGATGCATTTTTGTCGTATTTCTTCAGTAACTTTTTGAGGTCCACAGTTCAGAAAACTCAATGTGATCAATAAAATCAGTATTAACAGTGAAGCTCTTTTCATTTTAAATATCTCCTGAATAATTGTAATATGCACTCAAACCTTTATACATATTAATCCGTTAATTACTTTAATTCAAAGCAATTTTAAATTGCAAACTGGAACATATAAATGAACAGACTCGAATTCAAGTTTTAGTTTTCATATCCTTAAGGACAAGGAGAATAAAATGTAATCACAATATGCCGGTGATACTATCACCTATTTGATCAATTGTGAAAAATCCTCATAAGGTATAACCGGCCAGGTCTCTGTTTCAAGGATTGCCAGAGTATTAATCTCCGAGGCTACTCTGAAAGCAATGTTCTGATCCAGGGCATCAAAAACAGCCAGAAAATCAAACCTGCCAAGAGTGGCATACAGGTTGATAACTTTTATATCATGTTTAGCAAAGATTTCCAATGATGAATTGACATGATGAGAAAGGTTCGGATGGTCCTTTTTTGCGTTTGGGTTGATGGTCATAGCCATAATATACTGTGCCATAATCCCTCCTTTTTTTTAAATAGTTAATTTATAATTATGTTTTAGTTCCTCCTAAATAATCATCAAATATATTTCCGATATCATCGTACGTTTCAACCTTAGACAGAAGAGGGCGGAGTTTACTAACCCCGGGGAATCCTTTAATATACCAGGTTAAATAACGACGCATCATCTTTAATCCCCGTTCAGGACCAAATTCTTCAATCATAAGTTTGGCATGGGTCAAACTGAGGTCAATTTTTTCCTCAATAGTAGGGGGTTCCGGTAGTTTCCCTGATTCCAGAAAGCTATTAATATCCTTGAAAATAAAAGGATTATTCATTACTGCCCGGCCAATCATGATTGCATCACAACCGGTTTCATTAAGCATTCTCATAGCATCTTCGGGAGTTTTGATATCTCCGTTGCCTATAACAGGGATACTAACGCTTTTTTTTAGTTCCCTTATGGATTCCCAATGAGCTTGTCCTGAGAAACCTTTAACTTTACTCCGAGCATGTAAAGTAATTGCACTAACCCCGGCATCTTCAGCAATTCTCCCGACATCAAGAAAAACCGGTGATTGATCATTCCAGCCTGTCCGAATTTTTATTGTTACAGGAATTTCCCCAGCTCCATTAATTGTGGCTTTAATTATCTGTTCAGTCAATTTTAGATCTTTTAAAATTGCCGCCCCGCCGTTTTTCCTGACAACTTTTTTAACCGGACATCCCAAATTTATATCAATTAAATCAGGTTTAAAATTTTTGGCAGTAATTTCAGCAGCTTTCTCCATAGATTCCGGATTTGCTCCAAATAATTGAATTCCAATTGGCTGCTCATCCTTTTTAAATTCCATCATGGCTAAGGTCTTACTCTGCAACCGAATGATACCTTCAGAAGAGATCATTTCAGTAAAAGTCATAGCAGCCCCGGCTTTAATGGCTAAAACCCTGAAAGGACGGTTTGAAAAACCAGCCAAAGGGGCACAAAGAACATTCTTTTCCAGATTTAAGTTTCCTATTCTCATGCCGACAATATAACTAAGTCTTTATACTACAACAAGAGCCTGTTGCTAATTGGTTTTCAGGGGTTATTATAGTATAAAGGATTAAATATATATAATTTTTTTGACAGATTTGATTTTGATATTGAAAGGATTCACCGATGGCGGAAATAATTGTCAAGTTTGATGGCAAGGTGATTGAAAGAATCGTCACCGAAAAGAAACGTCTCTCAATAGGGCGTACAAATGACAATGATATCGTTCTTGAAAATCGTGGCGTATCACGCAAACATGCTATGATTGAATTCAATGATAAGGCAGCATTAGTTTTAGACAATGAATCACTCAACGGCACATTTTTAAATAGCCGGAAAATAACAGAAGAAGTTTTGCGGGATGATGATGTTATTACAATTGGTAAATATCAGCTTGTTTTCCAGAGTAAGGATTCGTCTCCGGATGAAGATGCTTCCGGGTTTGATGGGACTATGGTTTTAAATACCAAAGCTCAAAAGAAACTTTTGGCGAATGACAAAAAGGAACGTAAAATAATCGAGCGTTACGGTGGCTCAATTCTTATGGGCGAAGAGCACTCTGAGTTTTCCGAATATAAAATAGATCGTGATGTCACCACAATCGGCAAAGCTAAATTTGTTCATGTCCGCTCTAAAGGATTTTTCCTGTCTAGTATCCAGGCTAAGATTGTAAAAGAGAATAATGAATATTCTCTTGTTAATTTAGGTCGCAAAGGAAAAACCAAAATCAATGGCGAAGCGATTGAACAAGCACAATTGAAAAATGGTGATTTAATTACAATTGGTAAGAGTACATATAAATTCATAATGGGTAAATAATAGTGCAGATTGCTTTAATATCAGACATCCATGGAAATCTGGAAGCATTAGTTTCCGTTCTGAATCAAATAGAAAAACTTCGAGTAGATGAAATTCATTGCCTCGGAGATGTTGTGGGTTATGGGTGTAATCCTATTGAATGTCTTAACCTGATTGATGAAAATGCAAAGGTTAAATTAATGGGGAACCATGAATATGCCATTTTAGGTCATATTTCAACGGATACTTATACAGCCATTGCAAAGATGTCAACAGAATGGACTCGAAATACATTAACTGATCGGGAATTCTCCATAATTTCTGATTTTAAAATGAAAAAAAGTTTTGATAATATTCTTATGGTTCATGCTTCCCCTTACGAAAATGATTACTGGCGCTATATTTTAACGCCTGAGGAAGCTTACAGAGCCTTTGAAGATATATCTGAAAAAATTTGTTTCTATGGCCATTCCCACATCCCTATGATATTTACCGAATCATCAAGCGGCTTACCCCGAAGACAGGTTGGTCATGATTTTGATCCGTTTGAAGAAAGCCGTTATCTTGTAAATATAGGGTCGGTCGGACAACCTCGCGATAATGATCCGCGAGCCTGTTTTGTAACATTTGACACCGAAAACCAGGACATTAAGTATCATCGGGTTGAATATGATATAAACAAAGCTCAAAGTAAAATGACAAAAGCCAAGTTGCCAGAGATGCTGATAAACCGTCTTGCCGTTGGTCGATAGAAAAGGAAAATATGAGTAAATATTCATCATATATATTATATCTTCTGATATCAGTTTTTATTGTAATACTCTACGCAAATAACTTTGGCCCTTTGGAGAATGTCCAGAAAAACATCAATGATATGTTTTGCCGTATAACTTCCTCTGAAGAAACTCGTCCAAATATAGTTATGGTCACTATCGATGAAAAGACTCAGGATCAATATGGAGAATGGCCTTGGAACCATGATAAAATTGCAGATATACTCGCTGCTACTGCTGCCGGCGAACCCAAAGCTATAGTTCTTAATTTTGATTTGAACGAGGAGACTAAACAGGATACCGCAGGCTTTACCGGAATTTTAGCAGAACAGATAAGCTTGATAAAAAATGTTGTTATTCCATATGATATTGCCATCGCAAACTACCGTACAAATAAGACCAACAATCCTAAATATTTGTTCAATTATTCAGTAAGAATTAATAACCCGCTTGGACTAATGAATGAAGAATCAAGTCTGCTGGTTAGAAAAGTATTTCTTCCTTCTGAAAAAATCCTTGAGAGTAAACCATTTATAGGCTTTTCATTTACCAGACCCGATGATGATAAAATATTTCGCCATCAGGCTATGATTATGAATTATGAAGGGTATTATTACCCATCGCTTCCTCTTATAGCAGCCGCAGCTTATATGGGAGTCGCAAGCAATAAGATTGAGATTGTTGAAGGAAAAGAGATTAAATTAGGTTCCAAAGGATCAATTCCCATAGATAATAATGGTGAATTTTACATAAATAATCTACCAAATAATTCATTTAGTTCATTTTCAGGGAATGATATCCTCAGCGATGAATTCAATCGTACCATATTAAACAATAAACTGGTTATTATTGATGTCAAAGATCCTGAAAACTGGGAGTTGCTCAAAACACCAATTGAAAATGAGACACCAAAGCTAAATATTTTGGCTACGATCATTGAAAACATCATAAATAATAATCATCTTGTCAAAGCTGAAAGTAATCAGCCAATAATGATGCTGATCCTTTTTGGAATAGGTGGACTTTTTGCTTTCTTTCTACCCCAGCTAAAGCTGCAATTACGACTAACTATAATCGGGTCAGGATTAATTGTTCTTGCTGGTGTGAACTATTATATATTTAGCTTTATGAGAATAATGCCTGATTCCATATATCTGGCTTTAGAATTGATTCTCTTCATGGCAGCCGCACCGATGCTCGATTCGCAATTGATAACCGGTGAAAAAACCGATGACATAAAAGAATCAAAAAAGAATAAATCATACATTAAGAAATCTAGAATATTTCAACATCAACCAGTAGTTCAAGAGATTAAGAATAATTCCAACGATCAATTAGATGAGGGCACCGATGCTGTTGATTTCAAATCACCCGATGATTATCAGGCAATTGATATCGATAAAGAATATGATTCTTCAGATGTGGAAACAACGACAATCAATGATAAAAATGAAGATCTCCCTACTGAAGCAGTTGTAAAAAAAGGTGATTCCAGTCCCGAAATAATCCCTCCTGACAGTTGCATTGTTAAAAATAACAATGAGTCTATTGTTTCTCCACAAACTCCTGCTAATACTGAAAAAGAAGCTTCGTGTGAAATAAAAATAACTAATGAGTCCCAACCTCTTTCTACCGATGCTCCGACTAATTTGGGGCGCTATCAAGTCACAGGAACACTGGGTAAAGGGGCAATGGGAATGGTTTATAAAGGTATTGACCCGGTCATTAACAGACCGGTTGCATTGAAAACTATTCGCCTCGATTTTGTGAATGATCCGACTGAGATGGAAGAATTAAAAGAACGTTTGTTTAGAGAAGCTCAAGCGGCAGGAAAACTGTCACATCCTAATATTGTTACAATCTATGATGTTGGCTCCGAAGATCACCTTCAATATATTGCTATGGAGTTTCTGGAAGGTGAGACTCTTGAAGATATGATCAAGAGAAAAACTAATTTCAATTACAAAATTATAGCCCATATTATTGTCCAAATCTGTTCAGCCCTGCAGTATGCTCATGAACTGGGTATTGTTCACCGGGATATCAAACCGGCTAATATTATGATATTAAAAAATTATCAGGTCAAGGTTATGGATTATGGTATCGCCAGAATTGGTTCCAATTCAATGACCAAAACCGGTATTGCCATGGGAACACCCAATTATATTTCACCTGAACAACTAAAGGGACAAGCTACCGATCAACGGGCAGATCTGTTCTCATTAGGCGTTGTGATTTATGAAATGCTTTTGGGCAAACGACCCTTTAAAGGTGAAAATATTACATCGTTAATCTATTCAGTCTTACATCACAAACCTCTAAAGCCTTCCGATATCAACCCGCAGATTCCATTACTGTTTGACCGGTTGACATTTAAGGCTCTTGAAAAAAATCCTGATGCTCGTTTCCAGAAAGCCTCTGAGATGGTTAGTATTTTAAATGATTTCGTGGAGTCTTTTGCGCCGGGGAAATAGATTAAAAATAAAATATGATTATTAGAAGAGGATTAGCTTTGGTTATTCCTCTTTTTTTCTTTCATTAGAGAGAATTTCTTCAGCCAAAGATAAAGCCACGCCTGAGAGCATGACCTCCACTCCCAATTGCGTAAAATCGGATGATATCAATTCACGATTAATGGCTGCATATTGAGAACAGGCAGCCCCACTTTCAACTACCAAACCACTTAGCCGTTCTTCTGTTTCAGCAACAAAAGTAACTTCACCCAGTTCCTCCGAGACTACATAACCGGTACAGTTGTGAAGCTGCAGATGTGAATTGCCAGTATAGACAACTATCAGCATCCCTCTTGTTTTCCCCAAAGTAATTTCGGGGTATATTTCCAGACGTAATGATCGTCCCTCTTCTTTGTTCTCAACAATAAACCGGAAATGGTCAGTATGAAAACTTATCTGCTGGGAACCAATTACTGAACCAACACGATCGGCATCTGATTTAGTAAAATTAATACTCATCTCTTATTTGCAGAACCAATCTAATATAAAATCACTGAACATCCTTGTTACTTTTGGACCCGGAGTCTTTTTTAGTATCGTCATCATCCACTGAAACTTTCAACTCATCTGTTGTATCTTTGACCGATTTTTTAAACTCTCTGATCCCTTTTCCCAATCCTTTTGCCATATCGGGGAGACGTTTAGCTCCGAATAAAAGCAGGATAACAAGAAATATTAGTACTAATTCTCCAATGCCAAGGCCAAACGGCATTTTTATAACCTCCTATTTGGGGCAGTCTATAAATACCACCATCTAAAATATATTATAATTAATATTAACACTAAAACCGACATAAAGTTTACTTTTAAAGTTAACCCGAAAATAAGTTTGAGAGCATATAAATCAAGTTGCATTGTATCAATACCAATCTCAATCGACTTGGTAAAGACAGTTTTTGCTGCACCCGGAGGAAGATAGGTACCGATAATATCACCAATCAATCCACCGGCAACCGCTCCTAAAATAAGAGCCACTAAAATAAATGTTACTTCCCGTTTTTTCATATTATCCCAAAGTATCAATCGGTTTTAATGAGGCTATTATCGATTCAAATATTTTAAGACCATCGGTTGAACCCAAGATATCTTCAACAACTCTTTCAGGATGAGGCATCATTCCAAGGACATTACCTTCCTTATTACAAATTCCACCAATGTTGTTAAGAGATCCGTTGGGGTTGGCTTCAGGAGTAATATTCCCATCTTTATCACAATAGCGGAAAATCACCTGATTGTTTTTTTCAAGCTTTTCAATTTCTCCATCATAATGGTAATAGTTACCTTCGCCATGAGCAATTGGAATTTTCAGGACATCGCCAACATTACAATTATAAGCATAAGGATTTTTATTATTTTCCACTCTTAAATAAATATATTTACAGCTAAAACGAAGATGAGAGTTGCGCATCAACGCACCCGGTAAAAGTCCGCATTCTGTTAGTATCTGAAATCCGTTACAGATGCCCATAACCATACCGCCGGAATTGGCAAATTTAATTACTTGCTCCATGATCGGGGAGAATTTAGCAATTGCACCACCCCGTAAATAATCGCCATAGGAAAATCCACCCGGCAGAATCACAAGATCGCTGCCTAACAGATTGGATGATTTATGCCAAAGGAATTCCACTTCCTCACCCATTACATGCTTAACAGCCGAGTAGGCATCATAATCACAATTAGAACCGGGGAATGTTACCACACCAAATTTCATCAGTGTTTCTCCACCGTGTAGCTTTCGATCACAGGATTAGCCAGAAGTTTGGAACAGACTTCGTCCAGCCGTTTGTCTATGTCATTCCCATTGGCTTCAATCTCCAATTCAAAAAACCGTCCGGTACGAACCGATACAAATTCATTATAACCCATTTGAGATAAAGCCTTATGTATTGTCACTCCCTGCGGATCAAGGACTCCCTCTTTCAGACGGACATAAACAATAGCTTTTTTATTATTTGTCATTATTGTCTTTCATGTTTTTCCTGTCAGTCATTCGCCGCCCATACTGCCGTCCGGTAACTTTCCCTACACCTACATATGAGAGACGGTAAATTTCTCTTATCATACCAAATAATATATATGCTGCTAAAATTGGAAACAACAAGAGTCTTGGTTTAATTAAAATTAATATACCGGCAATAACCATAATTATCAGTTTTATCCTTTTTTCATTTGAACTGAAATTATCCGGTAAAGCATCATATTGAACCTGCGAAATCATCAAAAATGCAAAAAGAATAATCATCGAAATCAAAACTTCACTGTATTCAAGATGTCCCCACAACTCATAGCTGAAAATCACAAAAGTAACCAGTGCCAAAGCAGCTATAGGAACCGGCAAACCAAGAAAGTCTTTCTTTTCATCCGATTCCGCCAAAAGGTTAAATCGCGCCAATCTGTAAGCGGCAGCCATAATATAAACAATTGAAATAATCCAGCCCCATTTACCCAGGCTTGATAATTTAACAGCATGGATAATAAATGCCGGAGCCACACCAAAAGATAAAAAGTCAGCCAGAGAATCCAGTTCTATTCCAAATTGCGAAGTTGCTCCGCTTAGACGGGCTATTTTACCGTCAAGAGCATCCAGAAATCCAGCTAATATCACAAACCAGCACGCGGTTGTAATATTCCCCTCAAATGCAGATAGTATTGAAAGAAAACCGCAAACTACATTCCCCATTGTAAAAGTACCGGGGAAAATTCCTTTGTAATTACTAATATTCGACATTATTACTTTTTACGTCATTATTATCCTGATTGTTGCTATCAGGAGATTTTAAAAAAGCTATTTCTGTTTCTCCCCCTGCGACATGGTCGCCAATTTTAATTTTCAGCTCGCAATTTTTAGGAATAATCAAATCTGATCGTGACCCAAATCGGATCATGCCAAATCTTTCACCTTTGGTGACAGAATCACTTTCTTTGAGATTACAGATAATTCTTCGTGCTATAATACCGGCTATTTGGGTGAAAATTATCTTCTGTCCGGTTGATGTTGTCATTCCGATTTCGGTCTGTTCATTTTCCTCGGAAGCTTTTTCCTGAAAAGCGGCAAAGAATTTTCCGGGGTTATATTTCATATATTAAATCGTTCCTGAAGCTGGAACTCGATTGACATGGACATCAAAAATCGAAAGAAATATTGATATTCTTACTGCGGGTCCGCCTATAAAAGGATGGTTGTCAATTTGTTTGATAGCTACAATTTTCCCGTCAGCAGGAGAAACCAGAGACATCGGATCAGTCGGAGAAACTCGGTCAGGATCTCTAAAAAAGAAGACAATAAATATTGTAAGAATAGCGAAAGAAGCAGATACAACATTCAGTCCGAGACTATTCCATTTTAATGCACCTATAAGTATAAATATGGTTAACAGGAAACCGGCAATTATAAATGTCCAGCCATCTCTGACAATCATTTTGCAAACACTCGCTTATAAATTTTATCAACATTCTTAGTGTAATAACCGAGATCAAAGCATTTATCAATTTCAACATAATTGAGATGGTCATGAATTTCCCGGTCGTTGCGAACTAACTCCCTGAACGATCCTTTCCCTTCCATAGCCGCCATTGCGTTTCGCTGAACCAAGCGGTAGGCTTTATCTCTTGAACCGACCGATTTAGTCAATTTCAAAAGAAGCCTCTGGGAAAATACAACACCACCTCGGAAATAGATATTATCCAACATACGTTTTTCGTTGATTACCAAACCTTTCATTAACTCGATAAATTTTTGCAGGCAGTAATCCATAATTATCGTGCTGTCAGGAAGAATGACACGTTCTACTGATGAATGTGTAATATCTCTTTCATGCCAAAGAGGTATATTCTCCATAGCAGTTAGTGAATATCCCCGCAACAGCCGGGCAATGCCTGAGATACGCTCAGCAGTGATCGGATTCTTTTTATGCGGCATAGCTGATGAGCCTTTTTGATTCTTACTGAATCCTTCAGCCATTTCTCCGACTTCGGTTCTCTGTTGATGGCGTACCTCGGTAGCAAATTTTTCCAAAGATGATCCAAGAATAGCCAGAGAAGTTACAAACTGAGCATGACGATCGCGCTGAAGTATTTGAGTTGAAACTTTTGCTGGTTTAAGCCCCAGCTTTTTACATACTGCTGCTTCAACGTTGGGATTAAGATTGGCAAAGTTTCCAACTGCTCCTGACATTTTCCCATACGAAATAGCCTCTGTTGCTTGTTTGAATCTCTCCTGTGATCTTTGGAGTTCGGTGTACCACATGGCAAATTTCAAACCAATTGTAGTCGGCTCGGCAAAAACGCCATGGGAACGCCCCATGCAGGGAGTAAGCTTATGCTTTTGTGCCAGTTTTTTTATTTCTCGAAGAGCAATTGTAATCTTTTTATCAATCAGAGCCGCGGCTCTTTTTAAGTTCAAAGATAAAGCGGTATCAAGAACATCGGAGGATGTCATGCCATAATGAATATATTTGGCTTCTTCCCCGACAAATTCAGATACCGAACTTATAAAAGCGATTACATCATGATTTACTTCAGCTTCGATTTCATTGATGCGCTTGATATTAAATTTGGCTTTTTTCTCTATAACTTTGAATGCTTTTGTCGGAATGATTTTGAGTTTTGCCATAGCCCGTGCAGCTTCGACTTCAACTTCCAGCCAGGTACCGAACTTTGCTTCATCAGTCCAGAGAGCTCCCATTTCGGGTAATGTATATCTTTCAATCATTATTACTTCTTAGCCTTTTTATAATCATCAAGAAACTTAGCCAGACCAATATCTGTCAGGGGATGTTTAATAAGCTTAGTAATTACACTAAGAGGCATGGTTATAACATCAGCCCCTATTAAAGCAGATTCGACTACATGTATAGGATGTCTGACCGATGCTACCAGTACTTCAGTGTCAAAAACATAATTCTGATAAATTGTAACAATCTGGTCAATTAATTCCATACCTGATTGTGAAATATCATCAAGACGGCCAATAAATGGCGATACATAAGAAGCTCCTGCTTTGGCGACCAGTAAAGCCTGAGTAGGTGAAAAAACAAGAGTAGCATTGGTCGAGATTCCTGAACTTGAGAGACTTTTTATAGCTTTGAGTCCTTCAAGGATAGTCGGTATTTTAACAACAATATTATCTGCAATTTTAGCCAGTTTTTCCGCTTCTTTTATCATACCATCATAATCAGTAGCCAGCACTTCAGCGGAGACCGGACCGGGTACTATTTCACATATCTCTTTGAGAAGTTCATTATAGGGGGCTGTCTCTTTTGCTGCTAATGAAGGATTGGTTGTAACACCATCCAGCACTCCCATAGCAGCAGCGGATTTGACCT
>DAOWMZ010000048.1 GCA_030642845.1 Candidatus Zixiibacteriota bacterium | reverse complement strand
CCCCCTTTATCTGAATAGCTAAATCACAATAAGTGTTTTTGATGGCGTATTCACTTGTAATCTCTTCATATTTGTCAAACCCAAATACTTCTGCTAAAATATCAACTACAATCGAAACTGTATCTGATTCATTGATATCTTTGTCTTTTGCTTTTATAAGAATACGTTGAAATTTGCCTATTGTTTTGGATAAGCGTTCTGAAACCTTTTTAGGAATTCTGGCCATGTTTCCTCCCTTAATATGCTTAAATAAATTAAGTAATAGATCTATATTATAATAACTATATTAGTATTTGTAAACTAAATCAGAGTTCCATGATCTCAATCAGTTCGAGTTCAAAATTGAGGGTTTGGCCGACAAGAGGATCATTGGCATCAAGAATAACAGAATCATTAACAATATCGATGACTCTAATTTGAGCAGGTTGCCCGCCCGGCTGTTGCATCTCAAGAACCAATCCGATTTTCGGTGTGATGCTATCAGGGAAATCTGCGAGAGCAAAAGCCTTAATGTTTCCTTTGATTGGCATCCCATAAGCTTTTTCAGGTGGAATAGTGACGTTTTTAATATCACCGGGAGTCATGCCGATAATCTCTTCTTCAAATCCAGCAATAACCTGTTTGGTGCCAACAGTAAAAACAATGGGCAAATCAGCCAAAGAACTATCGAAAACTGTTCCGTCCTGAGTTGTGCCAACATATCTGACCCTGACAGTGTCACCTTGTTTGACAACTTGTTTTTCGTTGCAACTGATTAATGCTAAGGTTAGAATTGTAATAAGAATTATTATACTTATTTGTTTCATCAATGATTTCTCCTATTCAATAGTTTAAATTCAATGGGTGAGAAGGTAATTAAACATTTCAAATTCAGCAAGAGCAATTTTATTGCATTAAAGCAATTTTATTGCTTTTAAGTAATTTCATTGCATTTATTAGAAAAAATTGTGTCATTCCCAGCATGACTGGGAATCCAGTAATTGTAGGGACAGGCCCCCGTGCCTGTCCAGATAATAGACAACCACAGAGGGTTATCCCTACAACAGGTATCACCGCATTCCCTACATGGAGGGGAGGGCAATCATCCGGTCCAATTCTACAAGTATTTGATCAGCTTCAAGTTTTGTTACACTAATAATTGTTCGGTTGGATTTAGTTGGTTTTTTCTCAACCAGAAAATGATGATCAGCAAGGCGAGCGATTTGATGCAGGTGGGTGATAACAATTACCTGGCATGATTGGGAAAGTTTTTTCAATTTATTACCAACTTCAATAGCCGTCTTCCCACCAATCCCGGCATCAACCTCATCAAAAACCAGCGCAGGCGTAGCTAGTTTTATTTTTTCTTTCTTCCTTTTTTCTTTAGATAGTTCTGAAGAGAGAATTGCCAATTGCACACGGGAGAGTTCACCACCAGAGGCTGTTTTAATTAACGACTTCAATGGTTCACCCGGATTGGCAGAGAATAAAAACCGAGCAGACTCCAAACCATAGGGGAAAGGTTTGACGGCACTGCCATTTACAATAATGCCGTTGTCATCCTTCACATATAATAATTCACATTCAAAATTAGCACCATCGATAGCCAGATCATTAAGTTCTTTTATTACCAGACTGTTTAATTTCTTTGCTTCAGTTTTACGTTTCTTACTCAATTCCAACGCAGCTTTGCTATAAGCCTGACGAGCCTTGTCTTCCTGCACACTAAGTGTGTCTATTAAATCATCAGTGTCAGGCTGCTTCTGTAGTTGTGCATTGATTTTAGTAAGAGTGTCTAAGACACTTTGCGCAGAGCCGCCGTATTTCTTTTTCATTTTGTAGATTTCATCAAGACGAAGGTTGACATCTTCGAGACGAACCGGATCATCCTGAATTGTTGAGCCGTATTGTTCGATTTGACTTCGGAGATCTTCCAACTGGAAACTTATTTCAGTAATAGCCTCAGATTGTTTTTCCAGAGATTGGTCGATCGATGACATATTATTGATCTCTTTTTGAACTGACGCGACCAAATCTATCAGGTTATGACCTTCACCTCCTGTTATCTCTTCAACATTTGATGCAGATGTTATCAGGATTTGAGCAGAGTCTAATATTTTGCGTTCTTTTATTAGTTCTTCTTCTTCGCCGACTCGAATAGATGCTTTTTCAATTTCTTCTTTTTGAAAGATGAGGAGTTCACGTTCTTTAATCAGAAAATCCCGTTTCCGGACAATAGCACGGAGTTCATTGGAAATGTTTTGCCACTTGTAAAAGAGTTCTCTAACGTTTTGACATGAATGGGTTAAGCCCCCAAAGCGATCGAGATATTCAATGTGATTGTCTTCGTTCATCAACATCTGTCCGGAATGCTGTCCGAGAATCTGCGCCATATGATGCGGCAAAGCTGCTTTAATGTCTAATAATTTTGAGTTTGTATCATTAATACTAATTTTACTATTTCCGTTTTTTGAAATCTGGCGAGAGATAGTTAAAAACTCAGTTTTATTATTGGTCTCAAATATTGCTTCGATAAATGCAGATTCACTGCCATGACGTATATATTCTTTGTCGGCTCTTTCACCAAGAATAAGGGAAAGGGAATTGACCAGGACTGATTTTCCTGCACCGGTTTCACCTGTGATCACAGTCATTCCCGGATCAAATACCAACTCAAGGCAATCAACAAGGGCGATGTTTTTTATACTTAAAGAGCGAAGCATCACAACCCCTGTTTTTTTAATTCTGCCAGAATGTTTTCCGCTTCTTCAATATTGCCTTCCGCTTCCGCTTTGGCTAAATCTTTTTTAAGCTTCTCGCGAATACGTTCCAGTTTTTTCTTATGAAACATTTTCATATGGCTTTGCGATTCCTGGTCAACAACATCAGGTTCCCATTCCTCAGAAGCGATTTTAGTAATTAATGAGATGAACCCCTGATCTCTGACAGTATCAATCAATGCGCCGGCATTCACAACCCCTAATGTTTTATATTGATTTATAATTGCTGAGTATAAACGAGACAACTCCTTTGATTCAAAGTCATCAGGTGATACCTGTTCGATGATGCTGTCTATCGTACCCGGATTGTTAAACAGTAGGGAGAGAAGACCGGTTTCGACTTTGTTAAATTGTATATTATTATTTACATTGACTTGTTCATTCTTAGAGTAAGAGGAGTCTTTTTTTTGAATTGCAATAATATCAATCCCTAAAATATTTTGAGTCTGGAATATAAATGACTCTCTTATTTCTTTGTTATTAATTTTATTCCAGATAGCTTTAAATTCTTCAACTAATTTCTTTTCACTAATTACTCCATCAGATTTTAGTTGTTCTTCTTTTACTCTAAATGTAATATAATCAAGAGAATTATGAATCAAATCATATATATAATCTGATCCCTTACTTTGAACCAATGAATCTGGATCCTCTCCTTTATCTGCTTTGATGATTTTGACATCAAGACCGGCATCATACAAGGCATCAACCGATCTTATAGCAGCTTTACGTCCGGCAGAGTCAGCATCAAAAAATAGATAAACATTTTCAGCGAATCGTGCTAATAAACGTGCTTGTTGTAATGTGAAAGCTGTCCCGGATGATGAAACAACATTTTTGATCCCTGCCTGCCAAAGTGAGATGACATCGAAATATCCTTCTGTTATTATAGCCGAGCCTGCTTTTTTAATATGATCTTTCGCAAGGTTCAAATTATAAAGGACATTCCCTTTGATATAAATTGAGCTTTCGGGAGAGTTGATATATTTGGCTGGCTCACCTTTTTTTAATGTTCTGCCTCCGAATGCAATAGGTTTCTGGCTGAGATTGAAAATAGGAATCATCAGGCGATGTCTGAAACGATCAAAATAACTATTATTTTTCTCTGAGTATATAGCAAGGTTACAGTCGAAGAGATCTTTGGGGGAGAGGTCTTTAGAGGAGGTGAATTTTATCAGGCCATCCCAGTCTTCACCGGCTAATCCTATAGAAAATTCATCAATTATCTCTTTAGTTATTCCACGTTTAGTAATTAAATAATCATTGAGGATATGCTTGTAACGACTACTATGCAGCTGTTTCTGAAAAAACTCAAGAGCTGCCTGATTTGCAAAATAGATTTTTTCATTTTGCTCGCGCTTATAATCAGACGAGTGATCTTCTTTGATTGGGATGTTAACTTTATTGGCTAAATATTTTATAGCTTCGACATAAGACATCCCCTCATGTTCCATCAGGAAAGTAAATACTGTTCCACCTTTACCGCAGCCAAAACAATAATACAGTTGTTTTTCGGGGGAGATGCTAAACGATGGAGTCTTTTCAGTATGAAACGGACATAAAGCCAGGTAGCGTGAGCCGCGCTTTTTCAGCTTCAGGTATTCACCCATAATCTGAACAATATCGACTGCCTGCCTAACCTGTTCTATAGTCTCTTGTGGAATCATATCAAGCCTTCAACTTCACAATCGTTACTCCGGAACCCCCTTCGTTATAGTCGCCAAGACGGATAGATTCTACTACGGGATGTTTCTGGAGGTACGCTGTCAAAATCTTTCTTAAAGCACCGGTCCCTTTTCCATGAATTACATAAACCTGATTAAGTCCGGAAATAGATGCTTTATCCAAATATTTATCTAATGCTTCAAGAGCTTCTTCGCCAGTCATGCCTCTTAAGTGAATTTCGGGGGAGATATCGGTTGTCATTGAAGAATAAGATTTGCGATGTTGATTATTTGATGTTGATAGTTGATCTAACTTTCGCAAATTCCTTATTTCAACAGTAGTAAGGATATTACCAACTTTTATTCTTGCCCGGTTGTTGCCAATCAACTGTTCGATTTCACCTTTTTGCTGGAGTGACAGAATCTCAACTCTGTCGCCGGCTTCAAACCTTCCCGGATCAATCGGTTTCTTCTCAAGCTTAGCTTGTTTTATTTTAATCTTTTGTTGTCGATCTTTAGTGGTTTTATGGAATTTTTTCAGAGTATCTTTATTAGCCTGGGAATCACGAATTTCAGCTACCATCTGTTCGATTTCTCGGCGAGTTTCGTTAAGGAATGCTTCGGTTTCTGATAGTCCTTTTATTTTTTCTTCTTCAATATCTTTGGAAAGTTTTTCGCTTCGTTCTTTGTAATATTTTTCAAACTCTTCAGCTTTTTTGAGACGCTCCGTCAGTTCCACACGATCCTTTTTTATAATTGCCAATTCACCTTCGAGAGATGAAATCAGGCTGCTTAGTGACCTTTCACCGCTGCCTATTAAAGATGATGCATTTTCACAAATACTTTTAGGCAGCCCTAATCTTCGAGCAATCTCTACAGCATACGATGAGCCGGGGATACCAATACGGACTTGATAAGTTGGAGTAAGAGTTTTTTTATCAAACTCAAGTGAGGCGTTTTCAAGTTCGGGATGCTCCATAGCTAACGTTTTTAATTGGGAGTAGTGAGTTGTTGCGATAATTCGCGCCTTTTTATTAATAGCATAAAGTAAAATCGATTCTGCGAGAGCTGAACCTTCTTTGGGATCAGTACCGGCTCCGATTTCATCAAACAAAATCAGAGTGTGCGATGATGCCTGCCTTACACTATGTATTATATTTTGCATATGTGACGAGAAGGTTGACAGGGATAGTTCAATTGATTGTTCATCTCCGATATCGGCCATTACATTATTGAACATACCGACTGTTGATTTTTCATCTGCAGAGATATGCAATCCGGATTGAGCCATAATAATTGCCAGTCCAACATTCTTTAGAACAATTGTTTTACCACCGGTATTGGGACCAGTAACTAAAATCGCTTGTCGCGAATCATCAAGAGATAGACTACATGGAATTACCGAATCATGGTCTTCAGTTTGAATTAAAAGAAGGGGATGCTTTACATCAATTAGATTAAACGAAGCTTCTTTTGCAAAGGTCGGAGCATTCCCATCGGTTTTAATGGAGAGATGTGCACAGGCATATAGCGCATCGAGCTTTCCGATTATACGAGTATTCTCAAATAATGCTTCGGATCGTTTGGCTATTTCGGTTGTTATTGCTCTGAGAATTCGATCCATCTCAAACCGTTCGTCCTGGGCGAGGATATTGAGTTTGTTATTTAATTCGACTGTCTCTGTCGGTTCGATATATAAAGTAGCTCCGGTCTGGCTTCGGTCATGGAGAATTCCCATATTACTCTGGTAGCGGTTGGAAGGAACCGATATCACGTAACGTCCATTACGCATCGTCACAATATCATCCTGCCATCCGGCCTGACTGGGCTGGGCTGTCTGCATACCTGTTAGCTTGGTTATAATCTTTTGTTTATAGGTGCGAAGATCATTGCGGATCTGCTTTAACGTAGATGTAGCATTGTCTTTAATAGTACCGTCATCATCAATCGAGCGTCTTATCTCTTTTTTTAATTCCGGGAAAGCCCTGATTTTTTCTAAGTATTCTGTAATATTCGGAAAGTTTTCTCTTCTCTCAGGATCGTAGCCATGTATATCTATGGAAACTTCGATGAGGTGAAGTATCAACAATATTTCTTCCGGATCTAAAAATCCGCCTTCAACATCTGATTTTTTTAACTCCTCCCGGCAATTCTCAAGATTATAAAGCGGGAATGCTCTACCGAATTTGATAATATCTTTCATCTGGGATATTTCAACCCATTTCTTTTTAATCTCATCAGAATCAGAAAGTGGTGCGATACGGACAACATTGCTTTTCCCGTAGGGGGTCAAGCAGCGTCCCTCAATCAATGATATAATCTTCGGGAATTCCAGAACTTTAAGAGTATGCTTATCAAACATTATTAACCTATTCCATTAAAAAAAACAGCCAGCAAATGCCGGCTGTAATATAATTATCTAAAATTTAAATGAAAGTCAAATCAAGAGTCATTAAAGTCAGTATTAAAGTGGTGATGCAACTGTTGTAATACTCGAAAAACATCATCACGCTCCTCATCAGTAGTATTTGATTCAGATTTAGACTGGGTTATCAGCAGAGTAGTTTCAATTTTGTCAAAAAACTTTGGATTATTGGGATGAGTTGGTGAGGTTCCTTCGTACATCAGAGGGATTGTTTTGGCTACAGCTGGTCCGAAAAATGATTCTTCAAAAGAAGTATAAAAACTGTCTGGCATAGGCAGAAGAAAAGAGATAAAAGTAACAAAGCCGATTAAAATCCAACCGCGTACAAATCCTACCAATGCACCGCCCATCTGATCTTTTTTCCCGGTTGATTTAATGTCAGCGATTTTGTAAAAGAGAATACCAATCAATTTGAAAACAACATAACTAGCGGTTAATAGGATTATAAATGACAGGAATGCTGATATCAGGGGAGAGCCGCCAACGTTTTCATGTACCGTGACAGCAAATTTATCTACATAATTAATGGCGACAACTATAGCGATAACAAATACTGCTAATGCCATTAGTTCTCTGACCATTCCTTTTTTAGCGCCAACTATTACCGTAGCCAGCAATAAAACCATCAAAACCGCGTCTATCCAATTCATTCACTTACTCCTCATATAGGGATTAGTGGATTATAATTGTTTAAATATAGGAAGTTTTTAAATCAGTTGGCAAGTAATTCCGAAGCTATTTTACTGACTATATTCCCATCCGCTTTGCCCTTAACTTTGGGCATTACGATTTTCATAACCAGTCCCATCTTCTGGGGAGAATCGGCTCCGGACTCTTCGATTGCAGCTTTGATAATCTCGCGAAGTTTATCTTCGGAAAGCTGTTCAGGGAGATATTTGGCAATAACTTCGAGTTCAAATTCCGTTTTTTCGACCAGATCCTCGCGGTTTCCCTTTTTGAATGCTGCAATGGAATCCTGGCATTTTTTGGCATAACTGCAGACAACCTCAGTAACTTCTTTGTCGGTAAGACTGTCTTTTTTATCGATCTGGCGATATTTGATGTCAGATTTAAGGCCCCGGAGCACTGTGACTTTTTGCATCTCACGGGCTTTCAGGGCCTCAGCAACATCTTTGTCTATATTAGCAAGAAGAGACATGGATTAGTATTTTTCCAATCTTCTCATACGTCTGACTTTACGTTTAGCAGCAGCAAGTTTGCGCTTGCGAGCTTCTGACGGTTTTTCGAAATGCTGATGTTTCTTTATATCTGAAATGACACCAGTCTTTTCACAAAACTTATTAAATCTACGTAATGCTTTTTCAAATGACTCATCGTCACGAACTTTAACACCCGGCAATAAAAACACCTCCTCCAGGCCGTTAAAAATTATCTCAGGGCATACTACACCCCTTCTATATCGGTAAGATACTGGATATTATACATTTGTCAATGAGTATTTAGGTAAATATTAAATGAAAAACTTAAATAGAAATACACCGCAAGCAGCTTATTGAAAAGTCTGTTTTAGAATAAATTTCTGTAGTTTTTGTAATTCCCGACCTGATCGGGAATCCATTTACACATTCAAAAGCCTGGATTCCCAGTCAAGCTGGGAATGACATAATGACTGAAATATTTTATTAATATTGTGATTCAACAATCCGGTGGAGCATCTCCGCCTCGGAAAAGATAATCAACCATGAATGTTATGTCATCAATAAGTATCACACCATTTACAATAACATCTGCTTCATCTATACAATATGGTGCTGATCCACCTCTGAATAAATAATCTACCATAAATACAATATCAGCAACATTAGGTCCATCACTGTCATGATTAGCATCACCTCGAATTTCACAACAATCACAACCGATGTCAAAAGCGCCCATCAAAGCACCGCATGAATTGTTAGGCGGGGCACACGGAGAAGATTCTTCAATATTTAAATTACCACCTTCAAGATTGCAGAACAGGGGATCTGCAGAGATATTGCCATAAATATCCCCGGCATAGAAATCGGGATCAATCCAATCACCGAAGGGGTTGCCATAAGAATTATTACACTGAGCTAATTGTGCTGAAGGAGTAAGATATGCTTCCACACCGATAGAATCATTAAAAGCAAAAATGTTTCCAAGCAT
>DAOWMZ010000084.1 GCA_030642845.1 Candidatus Zixiibacteriota bacterium | reverse complement strand
TTAGGATCAAGAATAAATATTCCCTCGAACTGCTGCTCACCGTCACCCACATAAACTTTAAACGGGGGTGAATCATTCTGAGGGGAAGCGTAGGCTTTGATCAGAAGATAGAAACCCATTAAGATTATCGTAGCTGAGAGCAATGCCAGGAATTTAATCTGGGATGATGAAAAATCAAAATATCTATTCATTTATCTTACCGCTCTCAGTCTTAAAACATTATTAAAGCCTATATTACCTATAGTAACCAGCGTCGTCAGGAATCCGTTCCTGACGAGTCAGAATAATATACACTAATCTTTTCTGTCAGGAAATGATTCCTGACAGCGCAAAAAAGAGAACACACTTCGTGTGTGGCAGGATCGCTCTGGGATCCTGCCCTACTGTATTTATAACTTCTGAATAATAGCCACTTCGTGACTAAAATGTCAATCTAAGTCCAAACTGATTTATAGATTCTGTTTCAAATGATGAAATAATTCTTTGGTAATTAACACTTATCAGACTGGTAATTGGTTTGACCAACGATAGTTCAACATAGTGGTCATTCATATAATCTTCATTATCAAAATCATAGGTTAAATCAAAATTATAGTCGGCTGTGAATTCAAAATTAAAAGTTGTAAACAGCTTGAATGAATTGATAATGACAAACTGCAATGTAGTCCCTCGATCCTCTCCGGTGTCATCATAGTTTTTATAATATGAAACCTCATTTGAAATCGGATAGAAACCAAATTCCCCTGATGCAGATTCCCATGTCGGAATCACACCTGCCTGTAATCCTGTGTTAAATAAAACTGGCAAGGCCAGTATGCAGACGAGCATAATAAGCTTGCGCATAATTTAACTCCTTAAGGTAAATATGTTATTAATTATTTGTTAATTCCTTCAGCATCTCCTCAGCCGGATTAGATTCAGGATTTAACAAAAGTGATTCTCGTAAACATTTTTCCGCTCCGTTATTATCCCCTGCTTTAATAAGAGCCTTGGCCAAATTATTCTGGGAGTTACATGATTGCGGAAATGCTTTTTGATTTAATCTGAATATCTCAATAGCTTCCTGTAATTTGTTTTCATCATATAGCTTATTACCCAAATAATCCAACTGGTATTCACTTAAATCATATTTGGGATCAGCATCAAGAAGAATATCATTGTAGTGCCTTAAAGCACTTTCGATTCCCTGGGTACTGATTGTATTTAACAGAGTATCAGCGAGTGAGTACAAAGGTATTCCAAGTGAAAAGCGGGCTTTACTGTTTAATAATTCAACTAAACCACTGAAATAATTATAATGATTGATGCCATCATATGGCTCCGCTTCTAACCGCCAATAATATTTTTTTGAGCTATTAAATAATTGATCGCAATGTTCTGAAGGCATACAGGATTTTTCAGGAATCGTTACAAATATCTTAGGCGTGTTAATATTCTTAATTTTATCTAATGAATTTAATTCCAGACCGGCAAAAATCTTTGGCCATGAAAACGGATACCAGTTCTGCAATAGTTCAGGTGCGGATGTAAAAGGATTGACCAGAACAAGAGCTCCCGCATTGACATTCTGCCCTACATCAATTACAGCAGCCGCTCCGATTCCTTTGCCATAAATAATTATCTGATTGTATGGAATCTGTTTCTTGTGGCGAAGATAATAATAGATTGCATCTGCATCGAGATATATTCCCGGTTCACTGATCTCCCCTTCGCTTTCTCCAAACCCGCGATAATCAACCACCAGAATATTCATGCCCAATTTACGAAGCTGCAGATATTCAACTAAATTAGAAGACACAAAGTGGCCTCGATCATGGAAATATATTAACCAGGGAGTAAGTGTATCAGAATTATCACAATAGATTTCCCAGCCTTTTAAAGTGACGCTGTCTTTGGTTGTAATAGTTATATCATTGTACTCAACATCTGAATACAAAATAGGGGTCAAGGGCTCTTTAATGGGATCAAATATGATTTCAGACTCATTGCTTTTAAGCCAAATAATTGCGGCGGCATCTATAACTAATATAATAATAAGAACAATCAGAAGGACCTTTTTAATATTCATCAATTATCAACCTTTCAAATTCATTTAATTATCCTGTTCCTTGCAATTGGGAATAATAGTTAAACATTATCTCCCCTGTCAAGGTAGCCTTGCTACTTTTATGCAACGAAGTTGCCTTTTCTATAATTTGTAATATTATTGATTTTATTATTGTGCCTGGCAGACGTCCTCGTCTGCTGGCACACATTGTGTGTTCTATTAGGGGCAGACGAGGACGTCTGCCGCCCACAATAAACTTATTATGATTATTACGGTTTGAGATGGGTTCCGTGGAAGGCATTATTCAGCAAGTCATTGAGGGTTATCTGGATAGACCGGTTATTAAAACCTAATTCCCGCCGGGCTTTCATCGAGGAATAAGACCATTCATATTTAAAAAGCTTAACTATATCCGGATAAAATGCAATCTTGTTGCTTTTTTTCAATTTGCCGAGTGTCAATGAAAAAGAGGCTGTAAAATCAAGAATCCATTGTGGCGGGTATATAAGATGTGGAATCCGCCCTAAAATCATAGATACCATCAATACTAATTCCCGAACAGTGACATTATCACCAGCCAGAATATACCGCTCCCCGTGCCGCCCTTTGTCCAGGGCAGTTATAATAGCCGGAGCTACGTCACGAATATCAACTAGATTTACACGATTGCGGAAGCTCGGAATTATATAACGATTGAAGCCTTTTAATGCTTTTCCGCGGTCATCACCGGTTCTCGAAGGAGCGACTATAATAGAAGGATTGATAATTACAAGTTCTGTTTGGCTGTTCTTGGCCAATTCCAATAATTTAATCTCAGCATCATGTTTGGTTCTGAAATATGGAATATTAATATTCCCCAGATTATATTCAGTCTCTTCGTTTACCTTAAAGGGAGTTCCTACCTTGCCGTTAACATAACCAACTTTTCTGCGTATTGCCGCTGTAGCAGCAGTGGTGGAGATATGGATAAATTTTTTAACCCCTGCTATTTGTGCTGCTTTATACAATTCACACGGCACTTCGACATTGAGTCTGGTGAAGCCTCCTTGATCCTTTAGATGAAAATTGACTTTAGCGGCTGTATGGATAATGGAATCGACCCCTTCAACAAGCGAAGGAATTTGCTCAAATTTTTCAAGATCAGCTACCCGTTTTTCAAGATTTAATGAATCAATATAGCCGGTATCTGAGTTCTCTCTTACCTGAGCAATCGGTTTGTTGCCTATCTTATTAAGCTCATAGATAAGCTGTTTGCCAAGTGAGCCGGAAGCTCCAGTTATTAAAATCTTTTTATTTTCTAATGTCATACTGTTGATAACAATGTTAATTGCCGAAATTATTTATATATTATAAAGAGATACAAAAGATTCTCGCAATCATCAAACACTTTTAGTACATTAGTGCATAATATATGAAAGATTTTTTTAAATATATATGGCAGAAATGGAAAATAATCGCCCATGCTATCGGTCGTTTTCAGACTAAACTGATAGTAACTCTCTTTTATTTTCTAATTATCTCTCCTTTTGGGCTAATAATGAAATTATTCGGCTGGGACCCGCTTAATACCCGAAAATCCAAGGCTAAGTCAAAAACTAACTGGCAAGCCGTTAAGAACGGTGAACCTGACCTGGAATCTTTGAAACGGCAGAGCTGATTATGAAAATTCTTGGTATCTCATGTTTTTATCACGATGCCGCAGCGGCAATTGTTATTGACGGAGAATTATTGGCTGCTTCCAACGAAGAACGGTTCAGCCGCAAAAAGCATGACCCTGAAATCCCGGCAGGTGCTGTTAAATATTGCTTGAACCGGGCAGGTATTGAAATTAATAATCTTGATTATATTGTCTTTTATGATAAGCCTTTTCTCAAATTCGACCGCATCCTAACCGGATATATGGCTACCCCTTTTATTTCCTATCGCCCTTTTCTGACAGCAATTCCTCTATGGTTGAGAAGAAAGCTATGGACCGAGTATGTAATTGGCAAAGAACTTGATTATAATGGAGAAATGCTCTTCCTGCCACATCATCTCTCCCATGCTGCCGGTACGTTTTATAGTTCTCCGTTTGATAAAGCAGCGATTCTTACTATAGATGGGGTAGGTGAATGGGCTAATGCATCCTATGGCATCGGGAATAATAACAGCGTCAAGCTGCTGGGAGAGATGCACTACCCTCATTCGGTAGGACTTCTGTATTCAGCCATAACTTATTATCTCGGCTTCAGAGTAAACTCGGCAGAATATAAAATTATGGGACTGGCCCCCTATGGGCAACCAAAGTACGCCGAACTGATAGAAAATAATTTGGTTACTATACATAACGATGGCTCCCTTCATTTGAATATGAAATATTTCAACTTTCATCATGGAATGACCATGACCGGAAAAAGGATGGAAAAGCTATTCAAACAGTCACGCCGAACACCGGAAACAGATTTGTCGTCATTCCATAATGATGTGGCGGCATCAATTCAAAAAGTGACCGAAAAAATTGTCCTTCGCATGGCCCGGCATGTTAAAAAAGAGACCGGAATGGAAAACCTCTGTATGGCTGGCGGAGTTGCCCTAAACTGTACTGCCAATGGTCATCTTCTCAGGGAAAAACTCTTCAAAAATATATATATCCAGCCTGCTTCAGGCGATGCCGGTGGAGCTGTCGGAGCAGCTCTCTATGTTTACCATAAGCTATCAGGCAATAACAAAAAGAAGCAAGGCTTCTTTAATTTAGGTCCGGTTTACAGTGATAATGAAATCAAAAGTTTTCTCAAGACACATAGTGTCCCCTATAAAACAGGCAACATGAATGAATTGTCAAAACTGGTAGCCAAAGAAGTTGCTGATGGAAAAATAGTCGGTATTTACCAGGGAGCGGCAGAATACGGGCCAAGAGCTTTGGGATTCAGATCCATTCTGGCTGATCCGCGTGACAATAATATGAAAGAAAAAATAAATGCGGCTGTTAAATACAGAGAAAAATTCCGCCCTTTTGCTCCGGCGGTTATGATAGAATATGCTCAGGATTATTTTGAATGCAGCAGTAATGAATATCCTTTTATGCTATTTAATTTCAAGGTTCATAGAGAGAAAAGAGAAATTATTCCTGCTGTTACTCATGTCGATAATTCATCCCGTATCCAAACTGTCTCTAAAAACGACAATCCGGTCTTTCATAATATAATTAGTGAATTCAAAAATATAACCGGTGTTGCTGTAGTTTTAAATACTTCTTTTAACCTGCGCGGCCATCCGATTGTTAACACTCCCGAAGATGCCTTTGCTACATTCTGCTCCGGCGGTATTGACATTTTGCTCTTAGGTAGTTATATTATAAACAAGAATGCTATTACTGAAGAATTGAATAATAAATTCAGGTTAGAAAAAGCCGAAGACTAATATTTTTCAGTTTGATTAATAATTTATAGAATAGCTTTGCAGGATAACCGCCATGTCCGGAAGACTAAAAATATTTTCTGAACTTATCTATTTTTTAAAAACATCAAAAAAATGGTGGATTGGACCTATAATGATCTTTCTGGTACTCCTTTCAGTACTGGTAGTTTTCACCGAATCTTCGGCATTGGCTCCGTTTATTTATTCGCTGTTCTAAAATCCGGATTTTTCTCATGCCAGACAAGTCTGACAAAAATCGACAGGATAATATCCCTATTTATGTGAAACTGTTGGTCAGTCTTATTTCCCTTCTTATCTTTTTGTTTTCAGCCGAATTAGCTCTAAGAGCAATGGATACCGATTTATATTATAAGAACCAGTTTTTTCCGGTAAACCGAGATATAGATTTTTCTGAAGTTTATAAAAAAGATTGTAATCTGTTCTGGCGTTTCAGAGAAAACAAGCATATTTCTTCAAGTCGTTTCAGCTATATCGACTATCATATCAACTCGTCCGGCTTTAGAGGACCAGAAATTTCGGAAGATAAACCGGATTTGCGAATTTTAGCATTAGGAAATTCCTGCACATTCGGCTGGGGTGTTCCTTATCATGAAATATGGGTATCGTCACTGCAGAATCTGATTGAAGAAAATACCGGAATGAGCAGTGAGGTCATTTGTGCTGGTGTTCCGGGATACAGTTCACATCAGGGGAAAATCTTATTTGAAAATGAATTGCTGGAACTTGATCCCGATATTGTGCTGATTATGTTTGGATGGAACGATCAATGGGCAGCCGGGCAGGGAATAACCGATGCTAATCAGGAAGCTCCCTCCGAGTGGATTATCTGTATCCATAATTTATTATCTCCTTTTAAATTATATAAGGCAGTACGAAAAATTGTTTTGATGGTTAGCGAAGATGAAAAAGATGTAAAAATTGGAGATATTAGCTCGCACTGCCGGGTTGGTTTAGATCCGTTCTACATGAACCTTCGTTCGATAGTCAAAACTTCAAAAAAAAATGAAATCCAACCGGTTTTAATAATTCCCCCGGTAGCATCGCTTGGTTTATATATTGATGCTGATGTATCGACCCTTCATTCCATACATGAAAAATATCAGAATGAAATCAGACGACTGGGACAAAAAGAAAATGTTCCGGTTGTTGACCTTCAGAAAGTGTTTGATAAATATGATAACCTCTTTGATGATGCTGAAGGGGACCCGGTTCATTTTAATGCCCGGGGACATCTGGCAGCCGCCACGGAGATCAACAATTTCCTTAAACCTGTATATTCCAAAAAGTAATTTATTCAATAGCTTTAATTCATCCTGATAGTATATTTAAGCCATGAAAAAAATAGATCCCGCATTAGCTGTTAAATTGATAATTGCTATAATTTCTGTCGTTCTGTTTCTATCAATTACAGAAGGGATAGTCCGCCTTCTGGATCTTGATCCTTTTTTTCAAAATCGCTTTTTTGTTCTTAATCGCGCTCTTGATTATCCCGAAATATTCAAAAAAGATCATGACTTGTTCTGGCGTTTTCGCCCTGACAACGATGTTACTTCAAAATTCTTTATCGGAAAGACTTGTCATATTAACTCACTCGGCTTACACGGACCTGACATAAATATTAAAAAAGACAGGCCGCGCCTGCTTGCGCTTGGCAATTCCTGCACATTCGGCTGGGGACTGAATTACGAGCAGAGCTATATTCGACAACTTGGAACTAT
>DAOWMZ010000054.1 GCA_030642845.1 Candidatus Zixiibacteriota bacterium | reverse complement strand
TAAAGAAAAACTCGGCTTCACCGTTACCCCTTCCCGAAAAGGAACCCCTGAAGGAATCCCGGTTGTCACCAAATGCGCCAAAAGATATATTGCGATCGCATCCGGTAAAGGAGGGGTCGGTAAATCAACAATCACCGTCAACCTCGCTGCCGCTATAGCTCGGCTGGGTTACAAAGTAGGTGTTCTGGATGCCGATGTTTATGGTTTCTCTATTCCCCGCATGTTAGGAGTGACAGGATCGCCTACAAGTGAGAATAACAGATTAACACCGATCAATAAAAATGAAAACCTTCAGGTTATCTCAATGGGCTTTTTCGTTAATGAAGACGACCCGATAATCTGGCGGGGGCCTCTTCTTCATAAAGCGATCAATCAATTTCTAACATTAGTTGACTGGGATGATCTTGATTTTATGTTTATCGACCTTCCCCCCGGCACCGGAGATGTCACCCTGACTATTGCCCAGGCTATCCCAACAGCAGAGCTTATAGTAGTAACAACACCCCAGGCAACAGCAACCCATGTAGCCGGTCGAGTTGCCAAACTTGCAGAGAGAACAAAACTTAAAGTGATCGGCGTGGTCGAAAACATGGCTTACTACGAAGTTAATGGGGACAAAGATTATGTCTTCGGCAAAGATGGCGGCAAAGAGTTAGCTAAAGATCTGGGTGTTCCGATGTTAAGTGAGATACCCTTAAAGAAATCAATCCGCGAGGGAGGCGACAACGGCAAGCCCCCGGCTACCCATGGTGACCCGGATGAAATTTTGCTTTTCGAATCTCTTGCGAAAAACATTCAAAAAATGTCGGGTTGATAACCTGTTGCAGTTATTCACATTCTTCGTTTTATAATTAATAACGATTGTGATTCTGGTTTGATTGTCATCTTTGATGAATTTTTTGATGTCCCATAAGATGCTTACAAGCAAGAGGTTCAAATTTCCTTTAACTTATTAACGCGACTCTCTTGACTGTTACTTTCATTAATGCTATTTATGTATATGAAAGTACTTGAGTCGCAAAATGTTAACAAGATGTGGATAAACATTAGGCCATTGATGAAACACCTTGTATTGCCGCAGGTTAAACCGTCATATAATTTGAGTAATTGTTAGTAAGTTTGTGGATAACTTGTGAGTTACTGCCTGTATCTAATTGTATCCTGTTGCGGCTCAATTAAAAAGATGAACACTACATTGTAAAAATACTGAGGGGGTATCAGTATGGAGTTATTAGAAGGAGTGAAAAATTCACAACAATGGAAAGACTGTCTTTTATTTATATCACACCGTGTGAAAGAGCAGTCTTTCAATACGTGGATGAAACCTATTAAGGGAGAACCAAGCGGAGATCAACAGTTTAGCTTAACCGTACCCAATCAATTTGTAGCTGATTGGATCAAGGGACATTTTTCAGATATCATCAGTGAAGCCTTCACTGAAGTTTTAGGGCACAGCTATGATGTGAATTTTGTAATATCAAATAACAACGGCAATTGTGATCAGACATCAATAGATTTTAGTCCTGCTTCAAAAACACCTATCGCCAAGGCATCGGCTAATATTCAAAAGCATTCACACAACCTGAATACAAAATATGATTTTGATTCGCTGGTTGTTGGTGATTTTAATCAGTTTGCCTGTGCTGCAGCAATGGCTGTTGCGGAAGCTCCCGGTTTGACAAAATATAATCCCTTGTATATTTATGGAGGGACAGGATTAGGAAAAACCCATATAGTTCAAGGTATTGGCAATGCCATTCTGGAAAATTTTCCCAACCGGCGGGTGATGTATGCCACTTCGGAAAAGTTTACTTCCGACTTTATTACTTCAATTTCCGACCGGTCAACTTCCGCATTTACCCGGGTATATCGGGATGTCGATATTTTAATTATCGATGATATCCAGTTCTTTACAGGTAAAGAATCAACTCAGGAGCAATTTTTCCATACTTTTAATACCCTGCATCATCAGGGAAAACAGATTATTCTTTCGTCGGATCGCCCGCCGCGAGATATTAAGGGACTCGAAGAGAGGCTGTTATCACGTTTTTCGTGGGGACTTGTAACTGACCTTCAGGCTCCTGACCTTGAGAACAGAACGGCTATTCTCTACAAAAAGCTGGAATCGGAAGGGACTAATCTTCCGGAGAATGTGGTTCGTTATATAGCGGATATCGTTTCAACCAACATCAGAGAACTCGAAGGGGCACTTATCAGGCTGCTAGCGTATGCTTCTCTTAAAAACCAGCCGATTGATCTGGAGTTGGCAGAAAAAGTACTGAGCTATACGGTCGCCAAAGAACGCAAGACAATTGATATCGATTCCATTCAGAAAAAATCAGCTGAAAATTTTGGCATAGACCCGGAAATGATGAAAGCCAAAAAGAAAACATCAAATATTGTGTTAGCACGTCAGGTTGCTATGTATCTTTCGCGTTCGCTGACCAGTAATTCTCTAAAATTAATCGGAGCGGCGTTTGGCGGGCGGGATCACTCTACTGTTATCCACGCCTGTGATATTATTTCAAAAAAGATGTCAAATGATCGGTCTTTGAGAGATAGGATAGATAAGATTTCGGCTTCTTTATTGTATTAACATTAATGTGCAGAAGTATTGTGGATAAAAGTTGATAACTGTTAAACTGAAAAATTTTGTGGATAAAAGGAAATTATTGTTTGCTGCCGTGGATAACAATGTGGAAATAAAAAGTAGCTTTTTATTTATTAAATTGTTGCCATTTATATTCAAAAACCATCATATTAAAACCTGAAACATACATATGAACATTTTAACAGTGCTTATTATTATTATTTTATATATGTAGAGAAATTAGAAATAAGAAAGAGATGTGAATATCAATTCATGGGATGCCTTTAGATGAAATTTGTAATACCAAAATCACGACTGGGAAATTACCTGCAGTATATTCTTCAGGTAGTTCCAACTAAATCAACTCTGCCCATTTTAACTAATGTGCTGGTTGAAGCACTTGAGAATAAACTTAAAATATCCGCTACCGATCTGGATATTTCTATTACAGTATCTATGGATTGCAAGGTGACTAAAAAGGGGGCAGTAGCTCTACCGGCCAGAATTCTTTTTGATATAATAAAAGAACTTCCGGAATCTGAGATTGCCATTGAGTCAACAGGTAACAGGGTTGAACTTAAAATTCCTAATGGCTCCTATAAGATTGCTGTTGTTCCACCCGAAGATTTCCCAAAACTTCCTGCGGTAAACACCAAGAAGGAAATAAGGATCGAAGGGGAAAATCTGGTAGAAATGATAAATAAAACTACCTTTGCCTGTTCTGATGATGAAACCCGTCCAGCTCTCAATGGCGTTCTCTGGCAAACAAAAGGGGATAAGATGCTGATGGTGGCCACCGACGGACACCGCTTAGCAAAGATGACATCGGAAAATAAAAAACTAAAAGGGATGAACGAAGATGTTATTATCCCACCAAAAGTTCTTGATTTGATTCCGAAATTTGTCAATGAACAAAGAAAAGAGATTGGAATTATTTTTGGCGAAAATAATATCATCTTTAATTTTAATGATATCATTCTTACTTCCCGTCTTCTTGAGGGTCCATATCCTAATTTTGAGCAAGTTATTCCGGCGGAAAGCGACAAAAAACTCATCATATCCCGTGATGAGTTAATCAGAGCAGTAAAAAGAGTTTCTATTCTTTCAAATACTTTAACACACCAAGTAAAATTCTCTCTTAAAGGAAGCAACCTCACTCTTTCAACTACAAATGCCGATGTTGGCGGCGAAGGAAAAGAAACTCTCAGTTGTGATTACACTGGCGATGCGGTAGAGTTGGGATATAATGCAAACTATATCATTGAAGTTCTGGGTAAAATTGACAGCAACGATGTTGTTTTCGAGTTGTCTTCTTCGGTGGCCGCCGGAGTAGTTTACAGTTCGGAGATTTCCAAAGATGATTTTCTATGTCTGGTAATGCCGTTGCGACTGGCAGAATAAAAAATGAAATATGAATAACCCTAATGGCAGATAAGTTCATCTGCCATTTTTTAATGTCAAAAAACGATGAACCTACAATCACTCAGCATAAAGAATTTTAGAAATTTCAGCTCTCTTAATTTAAGCCCGGATAAAGGGATTAATATTTTTTACGGCAAAAATGGATCCGGTAAAACAAACATTCTCGAAGCTGTATTTATGCTTTGCCTGGGACGGTCGCATCGCGGCGCACCTGATTTGGTGATGATTAAAGAAGGGGAAGAGACGTTTCGACTTCAGGGTAAAATATTTCATGAAGAAATAAGCAACGAAGTTGCTATTGGCAGCCAGGGCAGGGGGAGAAAAAAAATAACAATCGATAAAGTTCCGGTAAAACCGTCCGAACTATTTGAACTTCACAGCGTCGTATCTGCCGGTCCTGGCGATAGCAGTATAATTTCCGGAACGCCGTCACTGCGGAGAAACTTTATTGATACCTATCTATCACAAATTTCGCAAAAGTACATATCTCATTTAAAAGATTACAAACAATGCCTGTCGCAAAAGAATGCCGCTTTGAAGAGGGATATGGATCCCTCTCCGTTTAATGCTATCCTGATTCCTCTTGCCGCATCAATAACAAAATATAGAGCTGCGTTTTTACGAGATATTGCTGAAAATGCCTCTAAGTCCTATGAAGAGATTTCCAACGGGGGCAAATTGGTAATCAAATACAATTCTTCTACCGCCCCGGAATGTGATTTTAGTAATATTGATGAAATCCGCGATGCTTTTAAATTTCGTCTGATGGATTATGATCAGCGTGAAAAAATATTGAAAACTGCTATGATTGGTCCGCATCGTGATGATATTAGTTTTTTTATTGATGGCTATCCTTCTCGGACACATTCCTCACAAGGGGAGCTTAGAACAACGGCAATTTCACTAAAAGTAGCGGTTTATGATATTATTCGACTAAGAAAAAAAGTATCGCCGATACTTTTATTTGACGAGATATTCGCTGAATTAGATAGTACAAGATGCGAAACGCTTATAAATTTATTTTCTGATTTTGGCCAGATCTTTTTAACAACCGCAGTTAGTCCTCCTGAGGTCTTGCAAAGCAAAGCAAAAAGTTTTTATATTAAAGATGGAAACATGGAGAATAGAGATTAGATGCCCGGTCTTAAACTGAAAAACATTTCAAAATCATTTGATAACACTGTCGCCCTTGATAATGTATCTCTTGAACTCGAAGAGGGAGAACTGCTTGTAATACTTGGTCCGTCCGGATGTGGTAAATCAACTCTTCTCAGATTAATTGCCGGGTTGGAGGAATTGGATTCTGGTGAAATATACATTGGTGATAAACAGATTGACAAACTTCGCCCGAAAGATAGAAATGTATCAATGGTTTTCCAGAATTATTCCCTTTATCCGCATATGTCGGTAGAGAAAAATCTGGCTTTCCCGCTTAAAATTGCCAAACAAAGCAAAGATTATATAAATAAACAAGTTACAGGAACAGCAGAGCTTTTGGATCTGACGGATAAACTAAAATCAAGACCGGGGGAATTGTCCGGCGGACAGAGGCAAAGAGTGGCGGTAGGGCGTGCAATTATCCGTAATCCGGCAATATTTCTTCTTGATGAACCCTTTTCCAATCTTGATGCAAACCTTCGCACTAAAATGCGAAGAGAAATAGTTCGCCTCCAAAAAAATATGAACACTACTACCGTTCATGTTACTCATGATCAGGCTGAAGCACTGACAATGGCTGATCGCATCGCATTGTTGGATAAGGGAAGATTAGTACAATTAGGAACTCCAAAGGAACTTTATTCCTCTCCGGTCAATATTTTCGTGGCTGATTTTTTAGGTTATCCAAAAATCAATCTTATTGATGGTAGTATAAAAAATGGGATTTTATACCCATTTGGATGCAATCTAGAAAAATCATTCAAAACAGATGATTGTAACAAAATTACAATCGGAATTAGACCGGAAATAATTAAAATGAGAGAAAACGGTCTATTTGAGGGAAAAGTGACCGATTCGGTCTATCTCGGTGATCAGTATGTAATTACATTGAATTTCAACAATTGTAAAATAGTAATATCAGGTGAAAAATACCCAGTCAAAAACGGGAAAATAGTGAAATTTACCTTTGATTTAAAGAAAGCTCTTTATTTTAATAGATTAAACGGGGACAGGATATCAAAGATAAAATAGGCGTTATTTGTCGGTGATAGGCTAAAAAGTGTTGAATTAATAACATTATAGTGCAATTTTGACTTGACTTTTCCTTAAATTATAGGTTATTATGTAATAGCCAGTGTATGTGTCATCTTTCCTATTGGTAAAATATTAGAAATAACTTCCGGGGAGATTGCGTGTACATTCATTCGGTCTTACATGAGGTTATAAATGCCGATATCGATAAATTTTAATTTTTTACAAATCATTAAACCATCAACCAAGAAAAACTATAGGAGGTATTCAGGTTAAAGTCCACAGTAGATCTCGTTGTACTGTCTGTGCGAAGTTATCTACACAAATTTAAGAGTAACTGTCCTTTTTGAGAGAGGTAAGATATGCTCAAATGGAGAAAAAGGATTCCGGTTCTGGTTCTTGCGATTTCAATTTTAGCTTTAGGTTCTATTGCTTTCACCGATGGTGTTGAAGGGGATCGTCCCGATTATGCTACAATGAACGCTCATCGCTCCACTAGCGCCGAAAGATTTATTCATCCCAACTTGACTGCCAAGTGGGAAATGGAAACAGAAATTATGGCCAAGCTCGAAGCTGAAGAAGCTGAGGAGCAATCTGAAATAGATAAGGTGGCCCCACCATCAACTACAAAAGATCATTATACCGGTATTGCTTCGTTAAAGCACCCGGTTGTTCAACACGATCCGAGAACTATTTATCTCAGCGAAGATTTTGAATTGGAAGAATTCCCTCCGCCTGGCTGGGATACAATAAACACCGATCCTGGATATGGCTTCTTCCGAAATGCGTATTCAGGTGGTGGAACCCAAGCCGCCCTGGTTACCTGGCATGCTGCCGGTTATGTTCAGGACGAATGGCTGTTGACACCGTTTACTGATCTATCCCCTATGGATCCATCTAATGCTACATTAGAGTTCTGGATGCTGCAGGGATATTCTTATCCCCATGACTTTAAAATTTACTGGTCAACGGACGGATCAACCTTTACTGAATTTTGGGATTCATTCGGCACCGGTTATCCGGCACACGAATGGTATTATGTTGCTTTGGATATCAGTTCTCTGATAGCCGAAGGATCAGTAATGTTCGGCTTCCAGTACTATGGCGAAGATGCTGACCTTTTTGGTCTTGATGACATTGCCATTACTGATGATGCTGAAGCCACAGGTCGCTGTTGCTATGGCGAACCTACAGCCCCTACTTGCGTAGAAGATGTCACCACTGGTGAATGTGATGCCCTTGGTGGTTATTCATGGGTTAGTGGTGGTAACTGTACTGACGATCCTTGCCCAGTCGCAGGTGAAGATGATAACTGTGAAGATGTCACTCCACAAGCTCTGCCATTTACATTTGTGGGTAATAATGAAGGCGCCACTTATGACACATACTGCCAATGGTTCGGTGATTATCCGAATTCCTGGTTCGCTTTCACAATTGACGAGTGCATGGATATTACCCTTACTTATTGCGGAAGTCCCGCTGGCTGGGGTAACGGCTGGCTGAATATGGTCACAGATTGTGCCTGCCCCGATGGTTCACTGATTTCCTATACAGCCTATGACTTTGATTGCGCAAATGGCAATCCCCAGATGTACTTTAATCATTTACCGGCTGGTACATACTACTACCCTGTAATGCTTGATCCAGGCAATGGTGCCGTTGGCGACTGGGTAATTGATGTTTCAGCTGAACCTTGCCCACCAATAACTCCCGGTGATGATTGTTCTGATCCGTTCCTGGTAAGCATAGGTACAGTTGATTTGCCTTACACAATCGGTGGTCAATATACTTGTGGACGTCAGAATCTTTATGATGCTACCTGTCTTGGTTACTATGACGGTGGTGAAGATCTTATCATCGAACTTACAGTTGCTGATGATATGGATGTAAACATCACTCTTGATGCTTATGGACTTACCTATACTGGTATTGCAATTTCAGATGCTTGCCCGGATAACGAAGGTGTTTGTATTGCTTACAGCACCAGTTCAGGTAGCTCACCACATGGAATGACAGGTGTTTCATTGTTAGCCGGTACTTATTATATGATTGTAGATACCTGGCCGTCACCTGACTGTATTCCTAATCTCGATATCTTGATCGAGGAAGCAGTCATTAATGAAGGTGACAACTGTGGTAACCCGATTAAAGTTGACATTCCGACTCTGCCTTGGTCTGACGTTGGTCAAACCACCTGTGGTCGTGGTGATAATTTGGAGACTGGTTGTTTGGGTTATTATGATGGCGGTGACGATATTTTCTACGAAGTTACCGTACTTTCTGCTGTTACTGTTAATGTAACACTCGATCCCAAAACTACCACAT
>DAOWMZ010000295.1 GCA_030642845.1 Candidatus Zixiibacteriota bacterium | reverse complement strand
GTCTAAAAAGTAATTACTCAAGAAGATTTTATCCTCTCCTCTTTCTCTGAGTGGCGGTAGTTCCTTATACAGAACCGACAACCGGTAAAACAGGTCCTCGCGAAAATTCCCCAATTTGGTTTGCTCTTCCAATTCCTGATTAGTAGCGGCAATAATCCGAACATCCAGTGCAATAGATTCCGTCCCGCCGACTCTTTCAATCCGCTTGTCTTCTAAAAATCTAAGGAGCTTTACCTGTAATTTAAGTGACATCTCTCCCATCTCATCAAGAAAAACTGTCCCGGAATTTGCCTGTTCAAATTTACCTATTTTTTGAGATTTGGCATCAGTGAATGCCCCTTTTTCATAACCGAAAAGTTCTGCTTCCAAAAGATTCTCAGGAATGGCTCCACAGTTGATTACTACAAATGGTGCTTCATTACGATTGCTTCTCTTATGAATTGCCTTTGCAACAAGTTCTTTTCCGGTTCCGGATTCGCCGGTTATTAAAACAGTGTAATCATTTCCCGCAACTGTTTTAATAAAATTGAACACCTGCAGCATGGTATCAGAGGTTCCGATTATATTCTCGAATTTTTCCTTAGCCAATAATTCCGACTGAAGATTTTTATTCTCGGTTTCAAGCCTTCTTAAGAAGAGAGCCCTATTTATGACAACTTTTAACTCATCCAAATCAACCGGTTTGGCAAAGAAATCCAAAGCTCCCCGGTTAAGGCACTCCATGGCATTTTCCTTCTGACCATGAGCAGTAGCCATAATTATTTTTATCGATGAATCAATATCAAGAATTCGGCCAATCAGATCAATCCCTTCCCGTTCATCCTCAGCACCGGTAAGTGAAATATCGAGTGTAACTAAATCAGGTTTAAATTCTTCTATTTTTTTTATTGTAGTTTTAGAATCCTGAGCTTGCTCTACCTCATACTGATCATTGAGAGCCCAGTATAACTGCTCTCTTATTCCCTGCTCATCATCAACTATCAGAATTTTTTCTTTATCCATATCATACCGGCATCATTAAGGTAAAAGTTGTGCCGATCCCTTCCTGAGATTCAACTAACAATTTCCCATTCATCTGTTTGACAGCTTCATAAGTCTGGAACATCCCTATACCGAGTCCTTTTTTCTTGGTCGAAGTAAATGGTTTGAACAGTTTGTTTTCAATAAACTCGCGGCTCATACCTACTCCGGTATCTTTAATAATAACGTTAATATATGAAATCTGTTCGGATTTGTCTTCCGTTTTTAATGTCTTAATCAAAAGATCACCCTTAACAGGCATCGCTTCAATAGAATTCACTATAAGGTTTTGTATGATAGATCTGATTTTTGATTCATTTCCCTTGATCTGCGGTAGTTCAGACTGTTTAACCTCAAAATTGATTCTATTAATATTACGCACCTGTACTTTATCAATCACCTGATTCAATAATTTATTAATATCAATTTCTGATATTGTCAGTTTTATTTCACTTGTTGGTTCGGAAAGACGGGCAATAATCCTTCTCTGGCGACCTATGGCATCACTAATGGTACGAAGCATTGACTGTTGAAATTCCGGATTGTCAATATTTTTGCGGGCGTTACTCATCAACATATCAAGCATCCCCACCGAGTTTTTGAGATCATGCAAGACATAGGATGATATTTTGTGGAAAGATTCCATTTCGCGTGATTTAATTAACTGATCGGTGATATGACTGTTTTGAATTGCCATTCCCAGAGATGAAATAACCGTCTCAATAAATTGAGGAAGCTCCTCGGAATTTTCAATCTCTTTTTCATTTCCAAGAACCAGAATCCCTACAATATTCTGTCGATTTATAATCGGTGTTATTAAAGAGGGTTTAAAACCCAATTCATCCGCTAAATCAGATACGGAGATTTTGGATTCTGCTGTTCTTTCGATCAAATCACCAAACCATATTGATTGTCCAAAACGCAAGAGCCAATCGGACAGATCATTCATATATGATTCTGTTATTTGATGCCCTTTATGATTGAACAATTTTACCGTATATTTATCAGTTTCCGGTTTTTCAATTAAGGCACCATCTATAATTCCAAAATTACTGCTCAGAAATATTTTTAATATATCAAGAAGTTGATCAACAGTTTTTATAATTGAAATATCTTCGATAAACTCGCGAACATTTGCAATCGATGATTGATCTCGTCCAGAAAAGTGTCCCCTCATTTTCCCCTTGATAAAATTATTGGTAATTATAATAGCTAACAATAATGACAATGCCAGCAGACCAGAGATTATTGGAATCAAGACATCGGGAGCCTCTCCGTACAATTGCAGAAAGCGAGACAAAGCACCCACAATAAGGTAGTAAATCCCCCCGGTAAAAATAACACGGGATGAAAGAACGATTCTTCGTGTCACTACCACTCCCCCGGAGATTGACCCCAGGCTGTATAAATTTCTCATCAGAACAAAATTCAGGATGGGCATAATAACAGAAATCCCCAGTACCGCCCAGATCATTAACCGATGCGATATAATACCCAGAGTAGAAAAAGCAAATGTGAAAACTGTTATGAACAAACATGAAAAAAGTCCGGAGGTCAATTTTTGTTTTTGTGATCCGATAGCCGAACGATAACAGTTTTCTATATTGTAAAGCCCAAATAGAAACGCAGTCAAAAAGAAAATAAAGAGGATAAAATTATACCCCTTCATTTGGTAATAGGCTTCTACAAATGTTCCTGATTGATAAGCAATGACCGGATTATAGAGATTGATTACTATTATTGCTATGCAAAAAACAAATGATAAGATGAACCATCCGTAGTTGTGTTTTAATAATGGATCACTGCTGAGATCCCGCCCCCAGGATGCACTGAACAATAGCCAGAATGAGGGAATCAAAGGAGCTGAGATACCAACCAATAGCGTACCTGTTTCAAAAATGGCTGCATTATCTGAGAGTAAACATGCAAAACCCTGGAATAAAACAGATGTACTAATGAATGTAAAAAAAAGAGAGACTATATCAATTCTTTTGGGGTAGCGTAGAAGCATAAAAAATGCTTCCAGGAACATTATTATTCCCGATATCCAAAATACTGATTGAACCAGCGACAACGGTTATTCCTCTTCATCAACTAATAAGCGAACCGTAGTCCCCATCCAGATGAAGTGCATAAAGAATTCAATTCCCAAACTGATAAGTAAGACCCAGTAAACAATTTCCGGTTTGAAATTATCAACTAATTTGACTGGATCGATAATAATATTCGAAATAATAATTGATCCGGTTAATATAACAGTTACTATAATCAGAGTTGTAATCAGATTTCTGAAAAATGTTTTGAAAGAACGGGTAATTGCCTGGAGGACATTGTCACGATACACTGCAATTGATGGTATCATATATACGAAAAAGCTGACAATAATTATATAAACAGACGGCATCAGAATCCAGTTGAAAAACAAAATCCTTCGGGGGGAATCTGCCAACCAATCTGATAACAAACCGGGGACAATAAAACTTGCTGCTACCATAATGCCATTCATAATC
>DAOWMZ010000075.1 GCA_030642845.1 Candidatus Zixiibacteriota bacterium | reverse complement strand
CGCCCGTTTGAGGTCAAAGAGTCATACATTCATAACATACATGAACTTTTTCGACAAACCCTCAGGTCGGAAATGATAAAAAAATCAGTCGTAGATCGAAAGTTTTGACTTTCGACCTATAAAAACTACCCGACTGACAGCTTAGTAGTGACAGGTCGCGACCTGTCACTACAAATTTAATTCACTCTAAGACTTTGTATTCCCTGATTCTGTCCAGGCGGAATGTCCGTTCATCATTAGCTCTCTCACAAAAAGCCATAATATAATAGACTTTGCCTAATTGATAAAAATTATGAGGCTGGATTACTCTTGTTGTGGGTTGGTTGGATGCTGTGGCATAAACAATTTGAATTCGTTGTTTCTCATCTAATGCTTTATTAAGGTCTGCATATTTATCCGGAAGGACTGCATTCCGAGCACGCCAATCATCCATTTTATAAGTAGAAATCAGATGCGCCAAATCTGATTTTTGTTTAATATTTCCCAATTTTGGAGCCGCTATTTCAAACAACTTTTGAACAATGACAGCATCAGCGAGGGCTCGATGAGATTGGATATCCACTACTGAAAAATGTTGAGCTAATGACAGAAGTGAGTACGAAGCCAGATTTGGGAAATATCTGCGGAATATGTCAGTTGTATCAATAATAATATTATCGCTAAATTTCATCTTAGCTCGGTCAAGTTCGCAGCCAACAAACGAAATATCAAACGGAGCGTTATGGGCAATCAGAATCGAATCTTCTCCGCAAAAGGCTCCAAAATTCTCAAGAACCTCTTTAGCAATAGGAGCATCGGCAACATCAGCATCGGTTATATGATGAATTCTGATAACTTCGGGAGGGATAGCTTTTTCCGGATTCACAAGGGTCTGATATATCTCTGTTTTCTCATCACCCGGACGAAATTTTATTGCGCCAATCTCGACAATTCTGTTTGCAGGAGCCCATAATCCGGTTGTTTCCGTATCAAAAGCCACGAATGTTTGTTGTCTGAGATACTCACAAATTTTGTTATCTGTCTGCATAGATCAATAATACTATTTCAAATTCATTTGACAACTGATAATAGCGACATATTTTTGGTCTAATGAATAAAATATCTAAGGAGATAAGATGTCTATAGTATTGAGTGGTTCCGGATTGACAATAGAGAAGGTTGTTGATGTTGCCAGAAATAACGTCAAGGTAGAAATTGCCCCCGAAGCTTTGGAAAGAATGATAAAATGCCGGGCAATGCTTGAAAGGAAAATCGAAGCAAAAGAGATTATGTACGGAGTCAATACCGGGATTGGGGAATTTTCCGAAGTCGTTCTCAATGATGATCAGGTAAAAGATTTTCAAAAGTATCTGATCTATAATCATTCGGCTGGTATCGGTGATCCGGCTCCGATAGAATATGTCCGCGGTGCTATGACAGGCCGGATAAATGTTCATGCTCACGGAAACTCCGGAGTTCGTCCCGAAGTTACTCTAACATTAATTGATATGTTAAATTTAGGTGTAACCCCTTTTGTCTGTCAAAAAGGTTCGGTTGGAGCTTGTGGTGATTTGGCTCCGATGTCGCAAATTGCTCTTTTGATGATGGGGGAAGGGAAAGCTTTTTACAAAGGAGAGCTTCTTGAAGGTAAAGAGGCCATGGATAAAGCAGGTATTCCTATTCCTGGCTTGCAAGCCCGCGATGGTTTAGCCATTATTAACGGTTCCAATTTATTGACTGCTATGAGCGCAATATTTCTTTTTGATGCAGACAGGTGGCTTAAACAGGCTTTGATAGGCTGTGCGATGTCATTAGAAGCATTAAAAGCCAATATGAAACCATATACATCCAAACTCCATGAAGCGCGTGGATTCAAAGGTGCGATAAAATCCGCAGAGATTATTCTGAATCTTGTATCAGGGGGTGACCTTGCCGAAGAAAAAGTGCAGTGTAAAGTTCAGGATGCATACTCTATGCGATCAACTCCGCAGGTTATAGGAACCGCTTTTGATGCTCTTGAATATGCCCGTTCACAGGTTGAAGTAGAATTAAACGGAGTAGGAGACAATCCGATTTTCTTTCCCGATGAAGATTTGCAAATATCAGGTGCAAATTTCCAGGGTTCGCCTGTATCACTTCCTATGGATATGGCAGGAGTTGCAATTACAATGGTCAGCATTATGTCTGAACGTAGGATGAACCGTTTGAACAATCCGGCTCTTAGTGTCGGACTTCCGCCATTTCTTACAAAAGGAGCCGGGATGTTTTCCGGTTTGATGTTGAGTCAATACACAGCAGATAGTCTTATTGTAGAACAGCGTATTCTTTCTGCTCCGGCTTCGATTCAGTCTATTCCCGCTGCCGCCGATCAGGAAGATTTTGTTTCGATGGGAATGAACACGGCTCTCAAGAATTTCCAGATCCTTGATAATGCTTATGGTATTTTGGGGATAGAAATAATGGCTGCTGCTCAGGCGTTGGATTTACGTGATTATAAATTCGGTAAAGGTGTAACGAAGGCTCATGAAGTAGTTCGTCGTTATGTCGATTTCTTAGATATTGATCGTCCCTTGTATCCAGACCATACCAACATGAAAGAGTTGATAAAATCTTGTGAAATTTTGGAAGAGGTAGAGAAGGTCAAATAACAATAAACCTATAACACTTCTTGTAATCATATTATGTGGGCGGCACACGTCCTCGTGTGCCCCTTAAATTAAAAAGGTAATGCAACCAGCAGACGAGGGCGTCTGCCAGGCACATAACTATGTCCAACAAAGACCGAATAAACGAAATGATCAACTATTATGAACGTCGAGCTCCCTGGCATGATCAGTATATGGAATACTCCGGTAATGAAATGATGGAAAAACGTCTCAAACCAATTGTAATTAAAGTTGTTCCTTACATCACTAAAAAGAATATTATCGAAATTGCATGTGGGACAGGTAATTGGACTCAGGTTTTAGCTCGAAGAGCGAAGCATGTGTTAGCAATTGACTCCAGCCCCAAATCTCTTGAGATTGCCAAAGATAAACTTCAATTGTCTAACCGAATTACGTTAGATATTGCAGATGCTTACAATCTTGAAAATATTAATGACAGGTATGATGTTGCGTTTACATCAGATTTCTTTTCCCACATTCCTAAGAAGATGATAAACTGCTTTTTTGATAGTATGAAGACAGTTCTAAGACCAGGTGGTCAGGTTATTATTCTTGAGATGAGTAATAAGGATTATTTTTTGGAAAAGTTTGATTGCTATGTTGATGGTAATAGTGATTTGATAAACACCCGCCAGCTTCCCGATGGGAGTATCACCGAAGTTGTCAAAAATTTCTATTCTGAAAATGAGTTGAGAGAGTTATTGAAAAATCATAGCAGTGATATAATATTTCACAACTTTGAAGAGCTCAAAAGGTGGCTGGCGATATTCAGAATAAAATAAAAAGTTATTTTATCAATACCATTTTCTTTTGATCGGACATTACTCCAGTTGATAATCTGTAATAGAATACTCCGCTTGGATAATCAGATGCATCCCATTCAAGTTCTGTAATAGTTGATTTCGCAATTCCTTTATAAGATTTAACCGTTTGTCCCAGCGTATTGTAAATAATCAGTTCATATTCAGAATTAACAGGAATTTCAAATGAGATTGTAGTGACAGGATTAAATGGATTGGGGTAGTTTTGATTTAGAACAAAATCCCCCGGTAATGACTCTAATTTAACTGAAGTTCCATCATAGGTTGCAAACTCTATGGAATTAATATTATTACTTACGTCTGCTAAAAATTCACCGGAGAATGTTTGACCTTGTTCCATACTGTAAACAAGAATACGAGTGATGTCCTGTTTGGTATCATAATAATATTTCAATTCCATATTCTCGGCAACAAGAGTAGGAGCAGTATTACCATTTACAGTTATAAATACAGCCCCCATTTCATCTTGTACAGATAGTATGCCATTTTCTATTGAGTATGAAGAATGAATTGGGTTTAGTTTTGGGAATGGTTGTGCATCGCCTATGATTATCCTGATCAGATAAACCAAATCACCGACTGAGAGCACTATCCCGTCGGCATTTACATCAGAGGCGGCAGTTTGGGGGCCAGGAGCAACGAACATTACAGGACCATTGATAAGTACATCGGTATATAAAATAGCATCTGCTACTTCATTAGCAATACCATTTAAATTCAAATCACCACGATCATTAATTGTATTGATATAATTAAGATCAATCATACCGTTAAACAAATCAATAAATCTGACCGGTACATCATTAACACTATCCATGCACGGTATTGTTGGAGCACCGAAATAACCGGGTAACTCATAATCAAAATCAGTTATTTCTATTCCATTATAATCATATACACGACGTGATATTCCCAATGTTTGAGAATAGGGATTCTCAATGTCAGTTAACTCATGGTATAATACAGTATTATCATTGCAATCCTCCCAGTAAAAACTAATAGGAGTAGAGATACGATCAAATGAAAGACTTTGGGTTACCAGAAAATCAAGCGTGAATAAAGTTTCATTGTATGGGTTAAAACAATCAGGGATAATAATATTGTTATTTATGTCAGCTATACCAATTACTCGTAACAAACCAGATGGGTCCTGATTCCCAACATTACTTGTCTTACCAATACTGTAAGTTAAATATTCCCAACCGCAATTTGAATAAATTGAACCTCTTAAAAGTGCCTGGAAAGATAATATTGATGCATCGAATGAAAGCAAAAACTCAAAACCCCACATATTTAGTGATCCTATGTTAACGCTTAAATCAACAAATGCATGATATTTCTCATATATGTACGTGTCCTGACTTTCTTCAATGCGTATTTCATAGAAAGAATCACAGTTCAATACTTCTATAATGATATCACACAAAGCAGTTTCAGATCCATCACTTACTTCAATAGTAAAAGTCTGAAAACCTACATCGGTAGAATCAGACTGAAAATTAAAAATACCTGTAATCGGATCAATTGAAGCCAGACCTTGGGCAGTACTACTAATCAAAGAAAAAGTAAGTTCATCACATTCGTCAGGATCAGATGCAATTACCTGGTACGGAGAAATTGAACTTAGATTACAAACTGTGGTCCCAGAACCACAATCTATACTCGGTGAGTTATTCCCAAATGATACATCAAAAGAAAAATCTTCTCCACAACCACATGCATCATCAACTCTGATTACAATTGAATAGGGGCTATTGTTATGATCATCAATTGTTGGATTCATACTCCAGAAACCATCAGGAGTAATTGTTGAACCGGAACCATCATCATCTACCATTGAGAAATATACGGACCCATCTCCCGGGGGATCACATTCTTCGGGGTCAGGATCACTTGCATGAAACTGATATGTAGCTTCGGTGCAATGATTGGGAAATGATAATGATTCTGGAGGAGAAGTAAACTCAGCAGGTATACAATATTCTTTAATTAGCCAGCATTGTGTTCCTGTCCAGGTTGGGTAAATATTACCACTTGTTGACGTGGACCATAACCAGGCACCTCCAGGGGGAAAGAAAGATGAGTCAATGCACAGATATGTATCTAATAAGCTGTCGACCTGGGTTGTAATCGTCCAGGTTGGTTCGTTAATAATAACAACTGGATCACTAAAAGATAATCCTCCAAAACCTATAGTATCTGCCCCAAAACCGTCAATACTAAAGGGTTGTTCGGTATAAACAACATAGGTGCTGAATTCAACAAGGGTAGAATAAGTGATTGGAGTAAATCCTGGTCCGGGATCTAACATGCCCTCAGGAGTGCCGTCACTTGATAAAAATACTCTGAATCCATTAGTTGAACCCATTATGCCATCAGGAGTTGTGTTGATATTTATTGTCCATGTTACCGGAACACCAGGTAAAACTCCGGCTTCACCCCATTCGCCGTCAAATGAAGATATATAAACTTCCTGAGCATTAACTTGACTACAGAACAGCATGATTACCGATAAAATAATATATATAAAGGATTTCACCCTGACCTCCGGTAAGTTACACTTTTAGATACACCTATATAATCGTTCGGGTATTAACAATGATGTCTGCTTTATGCCGTATTCTAATATATAAACATAGAATAGATTGTCAACGCCATAATTAATAGTAAATATTCAACTTCTTGACTTAACAGAGCCTTATGTATAACTTAGTCCATATCTAAAATAAAATACCGGGGAGACTTATGAGTTGTAAAACAACATTGATTACTTTTATATTAATAACTATTATCCCAATGATTAATACTTTTGCACAGAGTCAATTTCTGGATAATAATAAAAGTGCTTATGGAGTATTTCTGACAGCAGATATTGATGTAGATACATATCCGGGGATTACCTTTAGTGGATCTGTAGAAAGAAAAATCGATATTGCATTTAATATTACTAGAATCAGCCATTACCGTTATACTAATTATATAGCTACATTTGGGGCAGCTTTTTATCCTCTTGAATATTTAGAAAAGAACATATTCGTTAGCCTGGGTTTATCCTTTGGATTTAGCAAAGCCCTGAAGGGTGGAGGAGGAGGATTTACACAATCAGTTGGATTGGTAGGATACAAGCAGGTAAAACTAAGCCCTGTCGTTACCTGGGTTCCGGAGATAAATGTAAATAATAATTATATTCAGGACAGAGACAATCTGACTACGGTTTCTTATGGCTTTTCTTTGGGCTTTAATCTAAATAGAAATACTAAGTATGGATATACTGATCAACATGACGAGTCAACTATTGCCATTGAAGTGGCTACAAGTAAAATTGAGGATCAGCGAGTTTATTATATTGGGGTAGGTTTGATATTCAGGTAATTACATTTTTGTGGGCGGCACACGCCCTCGTGTGCCCCTTATAGAATAACATAGAGGATTATTTTGTGTTAGATTACAAACAGGAACTAAAAGCAATAGATGATTTAACTAAAAGACTCTATGACAGCATTTGCTTCAAGCCGGGGGAGAAGCCTCCGTTGAGAACATTGACGGGGATATTTATCCCGGAGGGATTCATGGTCAACAACGATGACGATCTCCCCGTCATAATGACCGTGAGCACATTTACAGCATTCTATAAAGAACAAATCGCCGAGGGAAGGTTCCAGTCATTCCATGAAACCGAGATCAAAAGCAAAACCGAAATCTATGCTAAAATCGCCCATCGGTTCAGTACCTACGAAGCCCGTTTTGATATAAATGAAAAGGAACCGATAGCAGTCGGGATTAATAGTATCCAGTTTGTGAAAGTTGATGACAATTGGAAAGTCTCCTGTATGGTCTGGAACAACCAAACTGAAGAGATGCCTATACCGGGGGAGTATTTGTAGGGTTGATGTTATGGTTACAGATAAAAGTTGGTTAATAAATTATG
>DAOWMZ010000039.1 GCA_030642845.1 Candidatus Zixiibacteriota bacterium | reverse complement strand
TCAACTGTTACCGTTAACTTAATGCTCGACCCCAAGACTTCCACATACACTGGTGTAGCTCTTGCTACCGACTGTAGTTTCACAACCTGTTTGGGCTTCAGCACTTCTTATTCTGCTGCTCCGCACGGAATTAAGTGTCTGACACTTGATCCGGGTACTTATTATATGATGGTCGATTCCTGGCCGTCACCGCAGTGTATTGACGATTTCGATCTGACTATTTATGATACTACCTGCGCCGAGCTTGAAAATGATGATTGCGCTGACGCTATGGAAATTAACGAAGTAACCGATCTGGCCTTCTCAACTCTGACTGCTACCTTTGATGGTACAGGAACCTGTCAATATGCGCCAAACGTCTGGTATTGCTATACTGCTACCGAGGCTGGTGACGCAGTTGTAACTCTTTGTGGTTCCAGTTACGATACCAAATTAGCTGTCTATGACGGTTGCTCATGCGACCCATTAGGCACTGAAGTTGGTTGTAACGACGACTCCGATTGTGGAAAAGCTCTGCAGTCAACAGTAGTGATCCCTAGTGTTTCACCTGGTGAATCCTACTTGATCGAAGTTGGCGGTTACAGTTCTAATACCGGTGACGGTGTCCTGAGCATTTATATCGTGGAAGAATGCGATTATGAATGCCCTCCAGGTGCTACACCGGAAGGTGAAGTCTGTCTGGATACCGATGATGTTGACGTAACCAACGGTGGTTGTAACTCTGATCCTGCCGTATTCGGTTCAATCGCCTGTGGCGAAACCGTTTGTGGTGAAGTAAGTACCTACCTCTTTGATGGTGGGAATAGACGTGACACCGATTGGTACGGATTCACCATAACTGAATGGATGACAGTAACTCTGGATGCCGAATCAAACTTCCCGTTTGTGACCGGTTTCTTAGAGCAGGTTGTACCGGGTGGTGGCCTCGATTGTGGTAACTTCACCGGATACATTGCTCCATACGCCTCGGTTGGCGAATGTGAACCTGTCTCAATGGAAGTCACGTTGGGTCCGGGTACCTATGCCTTGTTTGCCGGTGCTTCGGTCTTTACCGGTCTTGATTGTGCATCTGGACCGCATAACTATCACCTTACTCTGACATGCGTTCCGTCTGGTGCCACTTACTGTGATGCCAGTGGCGGCTGTGACGAGTACATTGAAAACGTCACTGTTGGTGATATCAATAACACTTCCGGATGTGAAGGTTATGGAGACTTTACCGCCCTTTCAACTACTGTTGAAGCTGGCGGATCCTATCCAATTTCAGTAACCATTGGTGGTGCCTACTCATCTGATCAAGGTGCTGTCTGGGTTGACTGGAACCAGGATTATGATTTTGATGATCCGGGTGAAGAAGTTCTTTACGGAACAGGCTATGGTCCTTATACCGGTGATATGATTGTTCCGGGTGATGCTCTTGCTGGTGAAACCCGTATGAGAGTACGCTTGACCTGGAATGCAGTTGCAACACCATGTGGTGCTACATCTTACGGTGAAGCCGAAGATTATACCATTATTGTTGGTGAAGCAGCCCCGATATTCTATCTCAATCCTGATCCTTACTATGCTGCATTCTTGTTTGCACTCGATCCGATGAGTGGTGCAATTTATCTGACCGGCGAAGCTGCCGGTGGTGATGTCAACACATTGACCGGTGCGTCAATTGATGTTGGCGGCTGCACTGTTCCTGTTGCTGCTCTGGAAGTATTCCCGGGTGGTTATGGACCATTGGTTGAAGATGCTGTCAAGATATCCTTCTCATTGTCAGATTATCTGAACTGTGAAGCTGGTTTACAGCCCGATGGATTGCTTTGGGATAACATTGATTCATTCTTCGATATCACTTATGAAATCGATGGAGCACCAGGTTCATATGCCGGACAGGTTCTGGTTATTGGACATACCTCTGGTGACTTGACTATGGACGGACAAGTTCTTGTAAACGACATAACTTTCTTCGTCGACTATCTATTCAGAGGTGGTGATGCACCTCAGGTTTTAGAAGTTGCCGATTGTGATGGCAGTGGCGGTGAACCGAACGTTGCGGACATTACACGTTTAGTATCCTTCTTGTTCAAGGGTGGCGAAGCTCCTGTCCATCCGTAACAGGCATGACCTGTTTATTATGATGATATCTTTTTGAAGATAGATTCTTAAAAAAAACCCGCCGGTTAACACTGGCGGGTTTTTTTATTATTGATACTAATATTATACTGCATGTGAGTTGTAGATAACAACATCCTTGTGTGCATGATTAGATTATATGTATGGTTTGTTGACTAATTAGGGTTTGCTGAACAAATCATAGCATTTTTGTCTTTAACGTTTGAGAACACTTTACGTTATCATAATTGTAAGGGTTTTAATGAAAAGCTGATGGGAGCGCAGATCCGCGTACCCTACTATTTGGCGTACTTTTTTACCACATTTTCAAAGCGGGGATCGGACATATAATAGAACTCATCTTTGAGTTTTTTTAAATCTTTGTCCGATAATTTACTAAGCTCATTGGTAAATCTGCCTGAGCGGATCCAATCAAACGAAGATTGCATTCGTTTTCTAACGTTTTTATCAATAATCTTTGGACCGGTTTTTACTGATCCATAGGCAGCAGCAACAGAAATTCGTTGCAGCATTCCCTCGATACCGTGCTTTTTAATCATAGCGACTATCAAGTCCAACTGATAGGCAACTTCAAGATAGGCATTTTCCGCCGAGAAGCCATTTTCAACCAGAACTTCGAATCCGTTTTTAACAAGAGCCGCCATTCCGCCGCACAAAACCACCTGTTCGCCAAAAAGATCCCCAACCGCTTCCAGTTCAAAAGTAGTTTTAACCAGATTATTCTTTTGAAATCCTATCGCATTGGCAATTTCTATAGCATTTATTTCTGCATCTCCGGAATAATTATTATCAATAGCATAGAAAGCTGACAGACTCAGGTCTTCGAGGTATTTATCCCTGACCGCTGCTCCGGGAGCATGAGGAGCTACGAGGATTACATCGACATCTTCAGGCGGAACAACAAACCCAAAATGAACCGACATCCCATGTAAGAAAAGGAGCGTGCTGCCTTTTGTAAGATTATTACTAATGTCTTTCTTATAAACCTTGCCGTGCAAGTGATCCGGAAAAGCAAAACAGCAGATATCGCCTGCTGTTTTTACAGCTTTTCCAACAGTTGTAATCTTGGTGAAATCATCTTTTTTGGCAACAGCTCTCGACTTGGAACCTGTACGCAAACCGATTGTAATATCATATCCGGAATCTCTGAGATTTTGAGCAATTGCTCTTCCTTGTGCCCCATACCCGATTATAGCTATTGATTTTTTCATAAAACATTTCCTTGTATCAATTTAATTATAGCAATTGAAATTAATAAAGCTAATTGACAAATGCTAAAATCTTTGTTCTTTATACAGTATGGGAATAGATAAATCAATTATAAATCTGGTACAGGCGGCTTTAAGCGAAGATATCGGTCCGGGGGATCTAACATCGCGTGCCTGTCTGGAACCAAATCCGGCCAAAGCTGAAATTGTCGCCAAGCAGGATGGTTTCCTTTCAGGACTTAAGCCGGCTTTGCTGGTTTTTCATATTGTAGATTCAGCTAACATAGTAAAACCGTGTTTTAAAGATGGAGACTCTTTTAAAGCGGGTGACAGGATAATTGAAATTGATGGTTTCAATCTTACCCTGATGGCATCGGAACGCGTTGTTCTTAATTTTTTAGCTCACCTCTCCGGCATTGCTACTCTCACCAATAAATTTGTGCAAAGAATCAAAGGCACTAACTGCAAAATATTAGATACTCGTAAAACCACTCCCGGGTGGCGGATGCTTGAAAAAGAGGCAGTGGTACATGGAGGCGGGGATAATCATCGGTATGGTCTTTATGATATGATTCTCATTAAAGACAATCATATTGCATCGGCAGGTTCTATTTCCAAAGCTCTCAATCAGATTCAGGAATATTTGCACAGCGATGAATATACCGATCAGTTTAAAATCAATCCTGATCAGGTGAAAATAGAAGTTGAAATTTCCACCGAAGAACAACTAATAGAAGCTTTAAAATGCAAAGTAGATCGTCTGATGTTAGACAATCAGTCGATAGATTCACTCGGCATTCTTGTTGCCAAAGCCAGAATGATTAATTCTAAAATCGAACTCGAGGCTTCAGGAAATGTATCGCTTGAAAATGTGGCTGACATTGCCGCTACCGGAGTTGATTTAATTTCAATAGGTGCTCTGACTCACTCGGCTCCGGTTGTTGATTTGAGCATGAAAATTGTCGAGTGATATTTCAATGAATCAAACAGAGCTTGAAAACAGAGCAGAAGATGTCCTTGCATCTCTTAGAAGCAAAATTAATCAGGTAATACCACTAATCGAATTATTATCTAAATTTAATGGCAACATGAATGAATTAAAAAAAGTAGCTTGCTACCTTGAAGAATGGGGCTATGGGATTACTCTAACATCAACAGATATTTGTTTAACAAGCATACCGGATATATTATCGGATATTGAAATCAAGAACAGCCTTAGCACAGAATTTATAGGCAATGATATTGCCTGCTACGGTTCTGTAAAATCGACCAACGATATTGCCAAAGAAAATGCAGAAAATGGCGCAAGACATGGGACTGTAATTATTGCTGATCAACAAACAAAGGGTCGCGGAAGATTTGGACGTGTATGGCATTCTCCTCCGGGATGCGGTGCTTCGATTTCCATTATTTTAAGACCGGATTTTTTACCGGAAAATGCCCCGAGCTTATCTTTGATAATTGCTCTGGCATTAGTTGAAACACTCAATGAGTATTGTTCTGGCCACGCCAGGATAAAATGGCCCAATGATGTTTTGCTCGAAGAAAAAAAAACAGCCGGTATTCTTACTGAGCTTTCGGCTGATAAAAACAAAATTAACTATTTGATTGTCGGGATTGGGATAAATATAAATCAATCAGCCGAAGATTTTGATGATGAGATAAAAGATATTGCTACTTCTGTTCGGATTATTAAAGGGAAAAAAATAAATCGTGCTGAGCTAGTTGGGCGTTTCTTAAGTCAATTTGAAAAGGAGTATATAGAATACTCTGAGAATTTATTATTGAATTCATTGGATCGTCTGCGAAAATATTCATCACTAGTTGGTGAGACTGTGTCTCTTTCGTTGGGGAAGAAAATAATTACAGGAAAAGTGGTGGATATAAATCCGGATGGATCTTTGGTAGTTGATCAAAACGGAGAGCGGATATCTCTTACCTGCGGTGAAGTGACAGTAATTAAAAAATGACCGGGTTTAAGCATTCCTTCTGTATGAACGTATGACAGTCGCAACAATCAGAGAGATTAAAACAACTTGTACCAAAACTCGTAATTGGGTTGATAAAGCGAAAACCTAATTTTTGCTTTAAAAGCATTCTGGTAAATATGATTATTCGTTAACTATCTTCTACATTTTTATTAATTATATTCTATTTAAATGTAGATATTATTGCTCCAATTAGTCTTTGTAACGTATAATGTGGGATTATTCTAACGATTCTGAATGGCTGAAACGGTTTTTTATGGCCGTGAATGGCTATCTAATCTTATTGTTGAAGGAGCAATAAATGTCAAAATTACAAATTGCAGGGCTGGATGGAAAACCTGCTAATGTTGAATCATCTTCTGTTGAAAAATTACAAAATTCTATGCGCGGAGACCTGCTTAAACCGGGAGACGAGGGATATGACGAATCACGCACAATATGGAACGCCATGATTGATCGAAAACCTGCTCTTATTGCCCGCTGTACTGGAGCTGCTGATGTTTCCTTAGCTGTAAAATTTGCAAACAAAAACAACCTTCTTACCGCAATACGAGGCGGAGGACACAATATTGCCGGAAACGCTGTCTGTGATGGGGGTTTCATGATAGATTTATCACTATTGAAATCGGTTGGGGTTGACCCTATTGCGAAAAAAGCCCACGCAGGTCCCGGGGTGACTCTTGGAGACCTGGATCATGAATCTCTTGCTTTTGGGTTAGCTACTCCGGTGGGTATCAATTCCACTACAGGTGTTGGGGGGTTGGTTTTAGGCGGGGGATTTGGATGGTTATCGCGCAAATATGGATTGACTTGCGATAATCTTACTGCTGCTGATGTTGTCCTGGCTGATGGCTCAATGGTTCGAGCTAATGAGAAAGATAATGCTGATCTTTTTTGGGCAATTAGAGGCGGAGGGGGAAATTTTGGAGTGGTTACACGTTTTGAATTCAACCTTTTCCCTGTGGGACCGAATTTGTTATCCGGTTTGATTGTTTTCTCGTTGAAAGAGGGAAAGCAGGTTCTGAAAAAGTATCGGGAGTTTATCAAAACTTTGGGTGATGATTCTAATGTATGGGTGGTTATCCGAAAAGCTCCTCCCCTCCCTTTTTTACCGGAAGATGTACACGGAACCGAGATTCTTGCCCTGGCACTTTGCCATGCCGGCGATCCGGATGAAGGGAATAAAATATTTGAACCGCTAAGAAGCTTTGGAACAGTATTGGGCGAGCATGTAGGTGTCCAGCCCTTTACTGACTGGCAACAGGCCTTTGATCCGCTCCTGACACCGGGGGTAAGAAATTACTGGAAATCTCACAACTTTACCGACCTTAGTGATAAAGCCATCGACCTGGTGATTAAATATGCCTTTGATCTTCCTTCGCCGCACACTGAAATATTTTTTGGTTTGTTAGGCGGGCAAATCAACCGGGTGGATGCAGCAGCAACCGCCTATGCTCATCGTGAAGCGGAGCTTGTATTAAACGTACATGGCCGATGGGAAGATAAAGCGGATGACGACAAGTGTATTAAATGGTCAAGGGACTTTTTTAATGAAACCCAACCATACGCCTCCTCAGGAGTATATGTTAATTTTATGACTGAAGAGGAAGAGGATCGTATTGAATCCGCCTTTGGGTTAAATTATGAAAGACTGACAAAGGTGAAAAAACAATATGATCCCAAAAACTTGTTTCGTATGAATCAAAATATCAAACCGGCTTGATGTCTCCATAAAAAAAGAAGGGGCTTAAATGCCCCGTCTATAATTCGTAAAGCGGTCCTTTATCTTATTACACTTGTTCTCGGCTTAGTTTTCTGTTCTTCCAAATAATATAATATGAGATGTAATATTATAACTCTATCATGTTCTGATACATTTTGAAGTTTGTATCCTGATAGATACCCTCCAGTATCTTCATCTTTTTTGCACCACATACATTCTGCATCAATAATGAGATAATCTCTCTGAAATATTGTTTTTGGCAGTTTTATTTTACAATTAAGAAGGGTGTCTTTTTTAATAGGTCCCGGTGTGAGAAAAGATGATCCTGCCACTGATAAATTTATCAATTTCCCAATTTCATGATAACTAAATTTCTGATATACCGGATATTGATCCTTCACTTCATATCTGATAGTTTTTCTCAGATTCTCAGCAGGAGCTGTTTTAACATCCCTGACACTTGGAATTTTCCACTTTCCGACAACAAAAGCAATGCTTAAATATTCAAGCAATTCTTTATTGATACCAGTTGCTTCAATTTTATAACCAGATTCCCACCAGCTTTTACTAATATTTTTTCTGGACCAGCAACAATTAGCTTCAAAAATTATTTCAATATGATTCAGTATAGGTTGTAATAATTTAACTCTGCATTTTAAATCAGTAGTGGATGGAATCTTCTCTGGAGATACAATCATGATTCCTTTAGAGGAAAAGTTTGCTAACAGACCAATCTGTTCTCCTGTATTATAGTTGTATACTTTCAGGTATTTTTCCGGCTTAAGCCTTTTTTGTTTTCTTATATCTGACATTCAAAACTTTCTACCATTAGTTCTTAAAATGAATGTTCTGTTTATTAATCGACAGGTATTATGATATGCTTAAGTTAAAATCAATTAACATTATTATCATAAACATGGAATAATCCGGACAATATGATATGGGTTAATGAAAATGCCCAAAAGAAAAAACGATAGAAAGATAGAATTTGTTTATAGCTTCAAAAACAAATATTAGTAAAATGTGCTAAAATGTCTGATAATTTTATCATTTTCTTTTTATATCATTAAGTGTACCTGAAAAACCAAAATACTTTTCAGGGATATTATCTACTTCACCATCAAGAATAGCCAGACATCCTTCAATCGTATCCGCCAGTGAAACTGAAACTCCGGGAATATTTGTAAACGGTTCAGCAGTATAAAACGGCTGTGTAAAAAATAACTCCAGTTTTCTTAAACGAGCTATTTTTTCCTGATCAGATTTATTTAATTTCCGATTGGATTTTTGATGATAATGTTGTCTGGCTTGAGAGTATGCTCCAATTGCGACATATTCTAAAAACTTTTCATCGTAATCCATATTTCTACATCCATTTATTAGATCACAAATTCTTTTTATAACTTCCAAATGATTACGACTAATCATTTTAGATTTTAATAGTTGTGAAGATGAATATAAAACATCTATTGCAGGGTAAAGGTCACGACAACTCATTAAGGGACTGAAAAAGAGAGAGGTGTTAAGAATGCCATTGGATTTGGAAAATATGGGGTCGGTTGCTTTTTTTGTTACTAGCCATGATGTCTCAAGAGCAGTTGAGATATCCGGAGGGAAATTAGGTTCACGATTTATAAGCTCTCTGATATTTACTGCTTCTTCAGTGGCAACAAAATAAAACAGACTCAATTTTTCTTTCATTCTTTTCAATCGGTGATAAAGTTCCATCACCAGAATTGCCTTACCTGTCCCCTGTGGCCCAAATAATCCCAGAGTACCACGGCTTGCAAGCGGAGCTATTAGATCGATAATTTTTATTCCAGTTTCAATTGGCTTTATCTTTTTCTTTCCTCCCGGAGAAAGGGTAATAATGGTATTAGTCAGTAATTCATCGGATGTGATTAAAGGGGATTTGTTTTCGGTAGCCTTTATTTTTGCCCCTTTTTTGACTTTTTGATCTGAATTGAGGTTTAACAAACGCAATCGACCGTTAACCTCTCTTTGAATGACAGCAAAATTGATCACGCTATTTTTTTCTTTACCGGTCATGGACCAATTTTCAAAAAGGGAAGAGATTCTTCCTTTCTTAACTTCAGCCTCGATAACTGGACCCTGAACTCTAATGATTTTTCCGATAAGTTCAGCAAATTCTTCAGGAATCGGGTTTTTTCTGGCACTTTCTTTAACCATATCAAACATCTTTCTTTTTAAGATTTTTCTGGCCGAGTGAAGACGGTTATTTATGGTGCTAATGCGAAGATCGAGGTAGGTCGCAACCTCTTTTTGCGAGTGTTCTTCGATGTAAAATAAATAAATTATTTCGCGAAGCTCACGTGGAAGGCTATTAATAGCAAGATGTACTTGTATTTGCAGCTCTTTTTGTGAAAGAATAATCTCAGGCGAGTTTTCGGTTATTTGACCCTGAGTTATTTCTTCAGATAAAACTGAATGGTTTTTCTGTTTGCGTAAAATTCGATAACAGGAATATCTGACG
>DAOWMZ010000301.1 GCA_030642845.1 Candidatus Zixiibacteriota bacterium | reverse complement strand
TTTTAAAGGTGGGGCTATCCCCCCCTGCCCTGAACAAGGCAATGCCAATGCAATCGGAGGACCGGAACTGCCAATTGATGTTTCTGATATAATATTTTTAATCGATTATCTTTTCAAAGGCGGCCCCCAACCCCCGGAATGTTAGCAGACATTGCCTGTTTTATTCCTGTGTGCAACCATGTAAGGATAGATCGCGACCTGTCTCTACAATTTGTTTTAATTTTATTTTTAGTAGGTCGAAACCCTTGTGGTTTCGACAATCTTTTGTCATTCCCAGCTTGACTGGGAATCCAGGCTAATTATAGATAAGCTGGGTAGCCCATCGCTTGCAATGGGTTTACTATTTAAATTACATATTAAAAAGATTCTGAACAGTAAACTCACCCCAAGGGGTGAGCTACCCAAAACATTTCCCAATCTATTGTCGAAAGTCAAGACTTTGACCTACTTAACCTAATATAATAAACAATGTGTTACAGCAGACGAGGGCATCTGCCAATCACAAAGTTTTTTCCAAATATATTGGCAGGATCACAAAAGGGATCATGCCCTACTATAAAAAAAAGCGGTCTGTATGAAGACCGCTTTTTAATTTTGTGGGCGGCACACGCCCTCGTGTGCCCCTAATACTAATGGAAATCATCCCATTCGATATAACCCTCTTTGACATCAGTCATAGCGTTGACCACCAATTCCACCAATCCGCCGTACATGAGGCGTGTCTTTTCATAGGCATCGTAATAATTAATAATATCTCTTATCTGCCCTTTGCAGTTTGAACAGGGGGCGCAGACATATTTGTTTTTGTCCGGTCCATGTTCTTCTTTAGTGAAGGCACTAATTATCTGGGAAAATTTCTTACGTCCGGAAATTGACATCCGCCAGTTCGGGAAATTATGTGACTGCATTATAGCAAAACCACTTCCCCCGCCACAGCAGTAATTATGTACTCCATACGGAGTCATCTCTCTGAACTGAGGGCAGATTTTGCGAATTACGCGCCGCTGTGGTTCGATAATACCCATCGAACGGGTAAGATTGCAGGGATCATGCATAGTAACCGGAAAATTATTTCGTTGTGGATCAAGCTTGATCATATTATTAGAAATAATATGATCCAATGTTACCATACTGGATTCACGCCGGATATTACCATCATCCAGCCAGATTCTGTCCCCGATAGACATCATTGCTTTATGAGCATGTCCACATTCACCTGAAACCACTTTTTTAACACCCAGATTTTTTGCAACCTCAGAGTGCCTTAAGGTTACCTTGGCATATTGGGCATCATCATAAAACAGGCCATAGTTGACGGAATCATAACCGACCATATCGCTGGACATAGTCCAGTTCAGACCAGCCGCTTCAAAAATTATAGCAAAAGCTTCAATATTTTCAGGCCAAGAAAGAAATTCGCCGGCATTGTGAACCAAAAGAATATCAGCACCCGGTTTATCAAATGGAATCTTGATAGTCAGGCCGGTACGATCAAAAATATCTTCTTCCATAAACTCCATCAGATCCATAAGAGCTGTTGGAGAAATACCTGTTGAGGAACCCGTTTGTAATTGCTTGATAGTACCATCTTCATGCAACTCTGCCGGAGAGAGTCCCATTTCCTGACTGAAAAGCTTCCTGATCTCTCTCGACAACAGACCATTATCAACTCCCATCGGGCAGGTCTGAGCACAACGACGGCACAGGGTGCATCGATATGATAATTGAGCCAAACGGGCAACAGTGTTCCAATTCAGGTCGATATTGTTTCCGGTAAATCTGGCTGTTATCTTTCCACCCGGTTTTACATACTTGTTTACAATCTGACGAAGAACATCTGAGCGAAATAGTGGACGGTAAGCTTCGACTCGACCGCTTTCCACAAAAACAGGGCAGGCATCGGAACAGGTATTGCATTTGACGCAGTTATCCAGAGAGAGCATCAGCGGCTTCAGGAATGTCCAGTTGTTCTCTTTGGAGAGTAGTTTTTTTAATCCTGAAAGAAATTTAGCAACAAGCTTTTCCTTCTCTTCTTCGGTTTCAGGAATCGGTATAGAAATATTAACGATCCCGTCAAGTGAAGTATCCCTGATTTTTCTTTTTGCTTCCGGGAGCGGCTCAAACGGAGGATCTTCCCAGTCTTCATAGGGGTACGGAAGCTTTGGGAGTTTTTTGGAATCAAGATGAACCAGTTGATCAACATTTTTGCTTATATCTTTAGGTCTGATATTGTTGTCACTCATCGCTGTTCTCCTTATTGTCTGAAACCACTTCTCCCCAGGTATGTCCGGTTTTAATATGCGGAGCCGCCCAGTCAACTTTCTGCTTGAGTAATTCTGCAATTCTCTTTTCAATCTTACTTCCACGCTCATTCGGTTCATCATTCCAGCGAACATCATGGTAGATAAAATATTTAGCGACAAAATGAGACATCCGGGTTAATGGGATATACATTATCAATAGTGCTATCATTATCACTTCAATGGTAAACAATATTCCCGGTGATGTGAAATTTCCAAACGTTACCAAAGATTGCACATAAGCTCTTATATGTTCAAACGAAGGATCCATTGTAAATTGCGTAAACAGGGTCAAACCTGTGACTACAACAAACACAAATAGATTGAAATAATCAGAAGGAGAATTAAAACGCCTCTGTTCGGTATCAGTAGTCCGCCAGATCAATAATCCTAATGCTCCCATTCCAGCCAGAAACAGGCCGATGTATCCGGATGCTATTGTAGCAAAATGAATAATACTTGCCAACAGTCCGGTTTGAGGACTTATGGAATATCCGTTGATTTGGAATATTCCTCCCAGTAATAATAAAAACAACCACCCGATTGTAATATACATACCGAGATGAAATGGAAATGACGAAATCCAGACGGTTTTATTGCCATTATAAACCCCTTTTAGAAGTATAACTTCTTCTGCCATCTCCTTGAGTTCATTAATAATGTCCTTTTCACGCGGTTTTTTCCACCAGTCATATTCTTCAAGATATGAACCGCCATACTCAGCTTTTCCTTTTTCATGAGGAACAGGATAAAGTTCCCACCTCATATGTTCAGGTGCTTTCATGTAGCGCAATGCTTTTACAATCATAGCTATGATTGCTATACCAATTGCAAAATATGTGATAACCTGAGCTGTAAGCATTCAATAAACTCCTATAATAATTATATTATAATTTTTCTTTCTCAGTTGTAACCGGACATCCGGGTTGTACATTTTCATCAAATTCAGCCATAATTCTTTCAGGGAACAGATATGTAACGTCTGAATTTTTTGATTGAACTTTTTTTATAAAATCTTTGTCTAATAAATCAGCCAATGTGTATTCTTCCAGTATTTGTTCAATTCTGCTGTTTACCAATGCCCAGATGGTTCGTGTTTCACAATATGAACTGGTTAAGCATAGATTGGGATTGCGAGAAC
>DAOWMZ010000305.1 GCA_030642845.1 Candidatus Zixiibacteriota bacterium | reverse complement strand
TGCATTGGATTATTGATAACCCTGATGGTTCAGTCGAAAATCAAGTCAATCACAATGATACAGTGATATTTACAATCTTTCTCACCTGTTCAGCGCCAGGCCTTTATAATTTCCCATTGCATACTTCTTCATTTTTCGATGATGGCAATACAGATGCTTTTTTCTCTTTCGGAGATTCTTATTCTGTCAGCTATGAGTGCTGCTCAGTTAAGGGAGATATCAATTATGACCATGTTGGTCCGGACGTCTCAGATATAACCTATTTTGTTGATTATATTTTCAAAGGGAGCGAATCTCCACCCTGCCTTAAATCAGCAGATATTAACAGCGATAATAATATTTTTGTCGATGATTTAACTTATTTAGTAGATTACTTATTCAAGGAAGGGCTTCCCCCAATTCCCTGTTCATACTAATCATTGTGGGCAGCACACGCCCTCGTGTGCCGCTTGTATTTTATGTAAGGGCACAGCATACCGTACCCCTACAATGTTATTACCCCTGCATCAGACGAGGGCATCTGCAAGGCACAGGTTTTCAAATTAATTTAAATACATTTTCAACTACTCAAATCTATGCTTGTATAATTGATAGAATGATCTGTTGAGCACATTTTAAAATTAAACAAAGGGAGGCATTATGAATATGAATAATAGTATTCATAAAAATTCAATTGCAATTATTATCAGCAGTATTGTCATAGGATTGACAATAATAATTTGCACATTCACTCTTTCCAACGCATTTGTAGAAGTCAAAGGATTGGGGAAAACAATTTCCGTTACCGGAGCTGCATTCAAACCTATCACTTCAGATTATGCTGTATGGGAGGGAACTATAAGTACTACATACGATAATTTGGATATTGCTTATTCAAAAATTGAAGGTGATTTAAAAAAATTAGAATCATTATTAGCTAAGGAAGGTTTTAGGTCTGAAGATTATAGCATCAGCTCAATTCAACTTAGAAAAAATTTAAACCATAATAGAGTATTCAGAGATTATACTCTTAGCCAAATCATTAAAATAGAGCTTGATGATGTTCCTCGCATTACTCAATTAGCAAGAGAGGCTTCTACATTATTGGAACAGGGTGTTGAAATCAAATCTGCAAATCCCAAATATCTTTTTACCGGACTGGACAAACTAAAACTGGAAATGATAAAAGCCGCCACGGAAAATGCCAAGTTGCGGGTTGACCAGCTTGCCAACGCCACCAATTGCAAAGTCGGAGTACCAATATCTGCCAGAGTAGGGATTTTTCAAATAAGACCACTTCATTCTACAGAAGTTTCCAACAGAGGGATGAACGATGTAACATCTATTGAAAAAGAAATAGTTTCAACTGTCCATGTTAATTTTTTAATAGAAGATTAGTTGTTGTCAATTATAAACACAGCAACCTTAACTGCCATTATTGCATGAATATGCATTATTGGCAGTGTATTTTTTATTTTACTACACTTTTGCATTAGTAATCGCTCATTTTTTATGAAACCTCTTGACAGATTAAGCGTTATAACTATATTCAGAGGCCGTTAGCACTCATTGATAGCGAGTGCTAACAAGCAAACTAAAGGATGAGGAAGTTAATAAATAACTTAGAAGTTCTATTTAAATAATAATAAACAAATAAAAAGGTCATGCCTCAGGCTACGCCTTTTTAAAGGAGGAAAGAACAATGCAGGTAAAACCGCTTGCTGATCGTGTGGTTGTAAAACCTTTCGAAGATGCTGAACAGATGAAGGGCGGAATCATTATTCCGGATACAGCCAAAGAAAAACCAATGCAGGGTGAAGTAATCGAAATCGGTCCTGGCCGCACAAATGAAGACGGCAAGAAGACCCCCTTGGAAGTTAAAAAAGGTGACAAAATTCTTTATGGTAAATACTCCGGTACCGAAGTCGAAATCAGTGGTCAAGAGTATTTAATTATGCGCGAATCCGATATTTTCGCAATCATTCAGGAAAGCAAATAATCAATTAACGGAGATTCTATAATGTCTAAACAAATAGATTTTGATACAGAAGCTCGCACTAAATTAAAAAAAGGTGTTGATCTGCTGGCCAACACAGTCAAGGTTACCCTTGGCCCACGTGGCCGTAATGTTATTATCGATAAAAAGTTCGGTTCCCCGACCATAACCAAAGATGGCGTTACAGTTGCCAGAGAAATCGAGCTTGAAGATAATTTTGAAAATATCGGTGCCCAGATGGTCAAAGAAGTCGCTTCCAAGACCTCCGATGATACCGGTGACGGAACTACTACCGCTACTTTGATAGCTCAGGCTATCTTCCGTGAAGGTTTGAAAAATGTTACCGCTGGTCATAACCCGATGTCAATTAAACGCGGTATCGATATGGCTGTTAAATTCGTTAGCGATGAAATCACAAAAATGTCAAAGCCGATTAGCGGTAAAGATGATATTGCCCAGATCGGAACAATTTCATCAAATAACGACAATAAAATTGGTGAACTTATTTCCGAAGCAATGGAAAAAGTTGGCAATGATGGTGTCATTACTGTTGAAGAATCAAAATCAGCCGAGACTTCTCTTGATGTTGTCGAAGGTATGCAGTTCGACCGCGGTTATGTCTCCCCTTATTTTGTAACCGATCCTGATTCGATGGAAGCTGTTCTTGAAGATCCGATGATTCTTATGTATGACAAGAAGATTTCCAACATGAAAGATCTTCTGCCATTGCTGGAAAAAGTCGCTCAGGGCGGCAAGCCTCTTATGATTATCGCTGAAGATATAGAAGGCGAAGCTCTCGCTACTCTCGTTGTTAACAACCTTCGTCGTACCATCAAAGTCGCCGCTGTGAAAGCTCCGGGATTTGGTGATCGTCGTAAATCCATGTTGGAAGATATCGCTACTCTTACCGGTGCCAATGTCATTTCCGAAGAAAAAGGTTTCAAACTCGAAAACGCTGTAATGGCCGATCTTGGAACCTGTAAGAAGATTACAATCGATAAAGACAATACTACTATCGTTGAAGGTGCTGGTGAAAAAGATGCTATCAAAGGTCGTATCGACCAGATCCGTCGTCAGATTGAAGATTCCACTTCAGACTATGATAGTGAAAAACTGCAGGAACGCCTCGCTAAGTTAGCCGGTGGTGTGGCTGTCATCAATGTTGGTGCTGCTACTGAAACTGAAATGAAAGAAAAGAAAGCCCGTGTTGAAGATGCCCTCCACGCTACCCGCGCTGCGGTCGAGGAAGGTATTGTTCCGGGTGGTGGTGTTGCCATGCTGCGCACTATTTCTGCTCTTGACAAAATTAAAGCTGACGAAGAAGAGATGGTCGGTGTCAAGATTGTCCGTCGTGCTCTCGAAGAGCCGATCCGTCAGATCGCCCTTAACTCTGGTGTCGAGGGTTCCATTGT
>DAOWMZ010000302.1 GCA_030642845.1 Candidatus Zixiibacteriota bacterium | reverse complement strand
GAAGTGGAGCGGAAATCATAAAAATAATTAACACCACAAGAACTACATCAACAAGATTGGCAATGTTAATATCAGAAATAGCCCCATAATTTTCTTTTCTGAAACGTCGCATTAGTGGTTTTCCTTTTTAACTCTGGCGATAAATTCCAGAATAAAGTTGTATGAAAAATCACTGATAAATTTCATTTTGTTATTAGCCCAGTTATATGCGATCACAGCCGGAATAGCTGCTCCCAAGCCGACAATAGTTGCCAGGAGAGCTTCGGCGATACCCGGAGCAACAACTGCCAATGATGCCGATCCACGCTCACCTATCGACCAGAAGGAATCCATGATACCTACAACAGTTCCTAATAAGCCCATAAATGGAGCTGAGTTACCGGTCGAAGCCAGGAATATGATATTACTTCGGAGAAAACCCATTTGTTCGGTAAGTGAGCGTTCCATTGTCATCTCAAGAATGTCATAATCATGCTGATCAAGCGGTTTTATTGATTCCTGAAGTCCGCCCCCTTCGTTTTTGATTTCCAACAATTCAGTTAATTCGGCATGACCCGCTATGAAGACTTGTGCCACTGGGGCGGCTGATTGAGATTTAGCCTGTCCCATAGCTTCGGATAGTGAATTTGCCTTTCTGAAGACCATGATAAACCTTTGATTGGCTTCTTCAACAGCTTTAAATTGTCGCCATTTTTTGAAAATTATAGCCCATGAAACAAATGACATTATAACCAAAGTTAACAGTATAAACAGTCCAAAAGCTGAAGAGTTACCAATAATCTGCCAAACCGAACCTGAGAATATGCTTGCAATAAATATATTTTCCATATCTTTTGTACACACGTTTCTTCAAAATGTTTAATCGGGTTGTAATGTTACACGCCGAATTTAAAAAATTCCTAAAATGCAGAAAAAAATATATCAAAAATTATGATTTAATCAACAAAAACAGGAAAATATGAAAAATACATACAGATTCTAACATTAAACTTGACATATGTTCTGAAATCCGTATCCTATCGCCGATTGAAAAGTCAACTATTGGAATGAGGAAGGGAAACTATGAAGAAGTTGTTTGTATTTTTAGTGATGGCTTTACTGGCAACAGCATTGATAATCGGATGCGGCGATAAAGCCGATCAGGAATCTGATAAGACTCCGCCAGATGTCAAAGAAGCTGAAAGCATGGATCAAACCAGTATGGATGAAGCAGTAGCTGATTCCGGTGTAGTTGATTCATTAGCCGGAGAAGTTAAAGATGTGGTTGATGAAGCCGCTGAAACTATTAAGGAAGAAGCCGGCCATTAATTCAACTATTGTAAAGACAAAAAAACCTCCCTGTAACAGGGAGGTTTTTTTATTAGATAAAACAGTAAATTATCCTTCAATCATTTCCACATTAGCCCGGGGAACCATAGCTCTTTCACCATTATCGAATTCAACTTCCAGAACTCTGGCTTTAGATTCCGATTCAAGCTGAGTCAGGGGAGAGGGAAGATCAGTTACATTACCCAATTTGCCAAAATAAGGATGACGGATAACTCTGACCGGCGATCCGACTTTTAATCCGCCAATAGCTGACTGAGTTTCGAAATCGATACTCTCGGTCCCTTTGGAAGGTATAACAACCTCCGGACGAATAACACCAGCTCTGATCTGAGTGGCACCATTGATACAGGCTAATTCTCCTTCGTGCTTTTTTAACAGATCAAAAGTTCTTTGAGCCATGTTGATCTGCCCGAATCCTTCGGTAATAACAAGGGTACATCCTAAACCTTCGGAACCGGTAATAGCTACACCGATATCATAACCAAGAAAATCACGCAAATCCTTGTCTCCAAGACCACCGACAACTACTCCTTTTACACCAACTTTTATAGCTTTTCTAAAAGCTTCAGCAGTTACCAAAGAACCGCCTACGATAATCAAATCTTTCAGGTCGTCGGTGATTAAATTTTCCTCAAGAATAGCAGTGTTATCCGGTGTGACAATTTTAAGTTTGCCGTAGGTCTCTCCACAGATGCCAAAAATACCCTGAACAAAACCTGCAATACAGGAGACTTCAACCCCTTCTTTTGGAAAAACATCAGTAACTTCACCAAGCACATAAGCTTTTACTTCAACCGGAATAGGAAGTCCTCTTTGCAGAACCTGTCCGGTAATTGAAGAGATCGATTCAAGAGTACCATCAATAGTAGCTTCACAAGAGCTGGAGAACCATTTAATAAAGGATTTTTTCAAAGCGATAGGTTCGCCTTTTTTTATTTCATCCCCTTCTTTTTTGAGCATGACCATTTCCAGGTCTTCAGGCGGGATTCCAAGTTTATTGGCTACGTTTAATGGTTCAACATTACCAGGAAGTTCAGTGCGGGCTACCACATCGTCAGGATTAACTTTGTCCCCGACTTTTACCACGACATCCCCCTTCAATGGGAGGATCCTTCTTTTTTTCACCAGAAGCTGGTCAGTAACTTTTAAGCCGGGCGTATAGGCATGAGCCATAAATCAATTCCTCTATATTTATTAACTATTTTTTTTCTTAAATCTTCTCAATACAGCTATTATAACTACTACTAATGCAATAAATATTGCAACAGGTAATCCTGTGTTCGATGATTCATTATCATCAACACTAACAGATTCCTTGTTTATATCTTCTTCATCCAAATCCGCAACTACAAGTTTTTCTTTCGGGAGGATTGAGTCAATATTGCCGGGTATAAATGAATGGAGAACATTATTAAAAATTTCAGTACTACTTTCAAAGATTGAATCCGGGGCATAAAAATAAAAAGTAGCGATCCCTTTTTCATAAAACTTCATGGCATAAAGATGTCTTTTTAGCAGTTTCTGTTTTTCATAGATGTCATTAATGATTGTAATAACTTTTTGGTCGCGATCATAGCTGGGAGCGTTGGATTTTAAATCTGTCATAAAGTCAGCGACGGGGAAATACTTGATGCCAACTCCAAACGATTTGCTCAGATCATTAAGAACCGAATCTATTTGTTTTCCGCTAAGATCACCAACGGTATCAATAGAGCAAATAAAATAAGCATTGGACCAGAACGGATCAGAAACTATCGGGCAGAAAGCAGCTTCATAATCAAGTGTTGTTCTGCCTGCTTTGTTAAGCTGAAGAAAGTGATCGACCAGCCGATAATCCAACTGCATCCAATCTTCAGGATAATCAAAGTAAAACTCACCATTAAAACTAATATATCTTTTAGGCTCAGCCTGAACACTGAGGCATAGAAGTACAATTAGTATAATACTAAGAAAAATGAATCTAAATCTGAACATTATTCACCTTGCATTTTTGATTCCGGATATATGTTTAGTTCAGTCATCCATGTTTTAAGATATGAAACACGGTCATTTTCGCTGAGAGTGGAGAGATCAAACGGACGACCGCGGCCATCAAGTAAG
>DAOWMZ010000333.1 GCA_030642845.1 Candidatus Zixiibacteriota bacterium | reverse complement strand
AATTGTATTAAGAGCACATAACCGAAAAGTAATTGATCTGACAGAGATCAGAAAAAAATATCCAAGAGCTTATGAAGCATGGGCTACTTCCGAAGATAACCAGCTTGTGGATTTGTTTAAGAGAGGACACAGGATTAAAGAAATAGCAAAACAATTGCAGCGTCAGGATGGAGCAATAAGCAGTCGCCTTAAGAAATTAGAACTAATTGGCAAAAAACCTCCTGGAAGTTTACCATAATCAGAAACAATACAATCTGCTTCTATTTAAGCCAGTTAGTAGGGCAGAACCATTTTCCATTTATCGGTTCTGCCATGAAATAATGACAGGTCGCGACCTTTCACTACGAATATTAATGTTCCAGTTATAACTTTCTATTTGGCAGCATCACTTTGGGATGCTGCCCTACTAAAGAAAATTACTTTAAATTGATGCTCAGTTAGTAGGGCGGGATCCCAGAGCGATCCTACCACAGGCATAGCCTGCCTTATTTCAGATTGATACTTAGTATTTTTACGTCGGTCATATCTTCGATAGCATAACGGACTCCTTCGCGTCCGACACCGGAGTTTTTCATGCCGCCATAGGGCTGATGATCGGCGCGATAAGTCGGAATATCATTTACAACTACACCACCGCATTCGATATGTTTGAAGGCATAAAAAATATCTTTCAGGCGATTAGTAAAAATACCTGCTTGTAGTCCGTATTCAGAATTATTTATCTGATCGACAACTTTTTTGAAGTTTTTGTATTTGAACAGAACCGCTAACGGAGCAAAAGCCTCTTTGGAGCAGACATCCATTGAATTTTGAACATTTGCTAATATAGTAGGTTGCAATGTTCGACCTCTAATTGCTTTGCCTCCGGTTATCACTTTGGCTCCATCTTCCACTGCATCATTAATCATTATTATGCTGTTTTTAACTGATTCCTTATCAACCATAGTTCCGATGTCTGTTTTAGGATTGAGTGGGTTACCAACTTTAAGTTTGTTGGTTTTGGATTTCAACATGCGGACAAATATATTATAAACTTTTTCATGAACATAAATCCGCTGTACCGAAATACAAGATTGTCCTGCGGCTCCAAATGCACCATACAATAATCTTGTAGTGGCAAAATCAAGATCAGCATCATCAGCTACAGCCACGCCGGCATTACCGCCTAATTCCAGTACAACTTCTTTATTGCTGGAATGTTTTTTAATCCACCAGCCAACTTCGGATGAGCCGGTAAAAGTAATCATTTTTATTCGAGGGTCATCTAACAGGGGGGAGGCTTCTTTTGAAGAGCCGGGTAAAATTGATACCGCCCCTTTGGGATGATCGGTTTTATCAATAAGCTCAGCCAGCATCAGTGCTATAACGGGTGTTGCAGAAGCCGGTTTTAATACAATAGTATTTCCTGATGCAATTGCCGGACCAATTTTATGGGCAACTAAGTTAAGAGGGAAATTAAATGGTGAAATGCCCGCAACAACCCCTTTGGGAAAACGCCTGATCAAGCCGGTACGTTCTTCAGAACCGGGAGACCAGTCCAGATCAATAATTTCACCGCCGATTCGTTTGGCTTCTTCTGCCGCAACAGTGAATACTCCAATAGCACGGGTGACTTCGAGTTTACAATCTTTATAAGCTTTTCCTAATTCCAATACCATCATCCTGGTAAATTTTTCAATATTCTTTTCCAAACCCTGTGCTATAGATAGGCAGGTTTCTGCTCTTTTATATGATGGCAGATCACGGGTAATAGCAAAAGTGTCATTGGCGATCTTAATCGCTTTGGTGTAATCTTTTTTAGATGCAGCAGAAACTGTGGCTACATGGCTGTCATCCCAGGGAGAACAGACTTTGATCTTATTTTCACTGTTAATCCAATTACCTCCCAGATACATTTTATAATTCTTAGCCATAAACTATCTCCAAAATATTAATCAATCAAATTATCAAAACAGAACTCTAGCTGCTTTTAGTAAATTTATAATATCAGTGTAATCAACCGGATAATTGATTACAACCGGTTTATTGTCCTTGATTCATTTTGAGACTTATGACTATGGTTTTCTTCCTATATTATATTGGATTATCGGGCAGAATATCCATGGAAATATTTCCCGGATATTACAATAATCAATAAATCCAGATTAAAGCTAAATCCTTATTGCCGTCTATCCTGATGTTACACAAAAGGTTATACGGAGACGGTAATTATCTTGTAATATTGCAAGCAGATGGCACAAAATTTACAACTATAAAACAATAAAATAAGGAAAAGGTATGAATATTACAAAAAAAATTAAGAGACAGGATGGCATGTCATTACTGGAGGTTCTCATATCGATGGTGATATTGGGAATTGCTCTTTTGATGCTATTGAATATGGCCATGATTTCATTAACCAGTAATGATTGGTCAAATAACATTACTATTGTAACTCAATCAATGCAGCAAAAGCTTGAAGAACTTCGTAATACGCCTATGCCCGAAGGTGGAACGGATACCATAAATGGAATAGACATCTATTGGACCGTTTCTAAAACAAGAGATCATCTTCGTCAGGTTGATATGACTGCAAGCTGGCGAGATATGATCTCCAATTACAAATCTATGAATATCAGTTCGTTTATAAAAACGGATTCTGCTTAATCAAACGGAGTATCAATTAAATCGCAAAGTTTAACAAGTATAGATAGAGGTTAAGATGAAATTATTTATAGAAAAACTAAAAAAGCAAAAGGGAACATCATTTATGGAAGTGATGATTGCCCTGGCTATAATGGGAGTTATTACTACGGCTATATTCAAGCTGTATATTGCGTCACACAAAAACTACATCGTACAGGATGAGGTTCAGTTTACCCAACAGAACGCCCGGGCTGCTATTGATGAATTAAGCCGCCAGATTAAAATGGCTGGATATGATTTACCATTGGGTATGAATGCTGTTGAATCAGCTAATACTGATCCGGATACAATTACAATAAACTATCGCTCAAATAATTGCGATACCTATTT
>DAOWMZ010000189.1 GCA_030642845.1 Candidatus Zixiibacteriota bacterium | reverse complement strand
GTTATGTCGATGCCGATGGTGATACTTGGGGTTCCTCTACTACTATAATCTGTGCAACCGGAACCTGCGGTTCATGTGGATACGCAAGTGTTAGTGGTGACTGTAATGATGGTGATCCAAATGCCTATCCGGGTGCTCCGGAAATACCGGATGATGGCATTGATCAGGATTGTAACGGTTTCGATGCGGTCACATGTTATGTTGATGCTGACAGTGACACTTATGGTGATCCAGCCAGTCCAGTCATCTGCCCTACAGGTACATGTGGTAGCTGTGGTTTAGTGGCTGATAATACCGACTGCGATGACACAAACGCCGGTATCAATCCGGGTGCAGTTGATATTCCCAACAATGGTATAGATGAAGATTGCGATGGAGCAGATGCTACAACCTGCTGCAACCATGATGGTATCAGAGGTGATGCCAATATGGATAATAATATATTGGTCGATGATATTGTTTTACTGGTTGATTACTTATTCAAAGGTGGCCCGGCACCTGCTTGTTATGAAGAAGGTGACACTAATGCTGACGGAAGTATACTGGTTAATGACGTAGTGCTTATGGTAGATTTTCTGTTCAAAGGCGGTCCAGCTCCTAATCCATGCTGATTTATTGAATATTGATATTATAACAGCCATCCATCAATAAGGGTGGCTGTTTTTTTGTTAGAATCATATATAATTACCATAAAATATCTACCAAAGCTATCTCCATGCCATAAGTCAATATAACTCTATCTGCTATATCTATTATGGCCTAAATCCTGATGAGTTTCTATTGACATATTTTTTTACTTGATTACATTTCGCCTTATGAAGAATAACAAAGGCGGCGTGTTAAATAATGCATGACTGCCTGACATTGAGACAGTAAAATTACTGTGTCATAAATAAGTATAACCGTTTTGGTTGAGGTGCTTAAATGAGTGATAAAGGGTTCAACCCATTTGAAATGGCGCAGGCGCAGTTTGACAGCGTTGCGGATACCCTGGGATTGGAACAATCGGTTCGCGATCTTTTGCGTAACCCTCTCAGAGAATATCAATTCAGTATTCCGGTTCGTATGGATGACGGAACGGTAAAAGTTTTTCGCGGTTTTCGCATACAGCATAATGATGCTCGTGGTCCATGCAAAGGGGGCATCAGATTCCACCCGGCTGAGACTGTTGATACTGTCAGGGCGTTATCGATGTGGATGACCTGGAAATGTGCTGTTGTGGATATTCCTCTTGGCGGCGGTAAAGGGGGGGTTGTTTGTGATCCTCATAACCTGAGCAATCGTGAAGAAGAACAAATCTGCCGTGGTTGGGTTAGACAGCTGGCCCGCAATGTCGGTCCTCTATCCGATGTTCCGGCTCCCGATGTCATGACCAGTGCTCAACATATGTTATGGATGCTCGATGAATACGAACATATTCATGGTGCTCATTATCCCGGTTTTATTACCGGCAAACCTTACGGTATGGGCGGATCTCTCGGACGTACCGAAGCTACCGGTTATGGTGTTGTTTATACTATCAGAGAAGCTCTCAAAGAATTAGACATTGATCCAAACAATACGACTGCTTCCATTCAGGGATTCGGAAATGTAGCTCAATATGCAATTGAACTTTATGAACGAATTGGCGGAAAAGCTATCTGCGTTTCCTGCTGGGATCAGAACGACCAGAAATCATATTCTTTTGTCAAAAAAGACGGCATCAATCTTGAAGAACTCCGTGGTATTACCGACAGGTTTGGCGGCATTGATAAAACCAAAGCCAAAGAACTTAACTATGAAATCCTGGATGGTGATGTGTGGATTGAACAGGATGTTGATATTCTTATCCCCTGTGCTCTGGAGAATCAGATAACCGGTGAGAACGTTCACAAAATCAGCAAAAATGTTAAGATAATCGCTGAAGGAGCAAACGGCCCGACAACTCCTGAAGCTGATCAAGAAATAAAAGAACGGGGTATTTATATTATACCTGATTTTCTGGCCAATGCCGGCGGGGTTACATGCAGTTACTTTGAACAGGTTCAAAGTAATATGAATTACTTCTGGGAAAAGGATGATGTCCTCAGCCGTCTTGATCTGAAAATGACGAGTGCTTTTATTGCTGTCAGTGATCTTGCCAGGAAACAGAAATTGTATATGCGGGATGCCGCTTACGTTATCGCTATTGATCGAGTAGCTACAGCATCGCGCGACAGGGGCTGGGTGTAGAATACAAAATATTTTAAAAATTATATTTCGGATTCTCTGGCAGCTTTGTATCTTTTGCATATAAAATTGATGTACCATAAGGATTAATGTAATGAACCATAAAGCTGCCATCCCTACCGTTAAAAATATTCCCCGCTTTGATCGACAGTTCTTTGAGAGCGAAAATGTTATTTCTCTTGTAGGCGGCGGCTCTATCGGAGGTAAGGCATCGGGACTGGTCTTTGCTCATAAAGTAATTCAAAATAATTTTAATCCTGAAGATTATAAAGATCTGCAAATTTCTGTTCCACGCATTGTTGTTATCGGTACCAATATTTTTGATGCCTTTATGAAGCGTAATGACCTGTACGAACTGGCTCTTGATGATATCCCTGATGATCGAATCACCAACGCTTTCCAAAAAGCAGAATTCCCTGCTGAATTTGCTGGTGACTTACGCGGATTGATCAGCTCGGTTCATTCTCCCCTTGCACTCCGTTCTTCATCGATGCTCGAAGATGCCATGTATGAGCCTTTCGCAGGTGTTTACGGCACCAAGATGATACCAAATAATCAATCGGATATAGTTATACGATTTAAGAAACTTATCGAAGCGGTTAAATTTGTTTATGCCTCGGTATTCTTCAGGGAAGCCAAAGCATATTTTGACATGACTGGGCATTCCCTTATCAAAGAAAAGATGGCGGTAATAATTCAGGAAGTAGTTGGATTGTCGTTTGGAGATAGATATTACCCCTCTGTTTCAGGCGTTGCCCGTTCATATAATTATTATGCTTACGGCCATGCTAAACCGGAAGAAGGAGTGGTTGATCTTGCTCTGGGATTGGGGAAAACAATTGTCGATGGCGGGCTGGTTTGGTCTTTCTGTCCCGAATATCCCAAAGCCTCTCCTCCCAGCACAATCAGTGATCTTCTTAAAACCACTCAGACAGAATTCTGGTCAGTTAATATGGGTAAAGCACCGGCCTATGATCCTATCCATGAAACGGAGTTCTTAACCAAAGGATCGATATCGGATGCTGAAAAAAATAAATCTCTATATATGATCGCTTCAACCTACCAGCCACAGAATGATCGGATTGTAATGGGAATTGGTGCGGATGGTCCCCGGGTTCTTAATTTTGCACAACTCATTCAGATGAATAATATCCCCCTTACTCCGGTAATCAAAAAATTAATGAAAACATGCGAAAAAGAATTGGGAGCACCGGTCGAAATTGAATTTGCCCTGACTATAGATCCCAATAAGAAAGCAACTCCTCGTCTTGGTTTTCTTCAGGTTCGCCCCATGGTTGTTTCTGATGAAAAAGTTGAGATAAAAGAAGAAGAACTGACTTCAGATAAAAATCTGTTAGCATCCGAACGGGTTTTGGGAAATGGCATCCTGTCCGACCTTTATGATGTCGTTTATGTAAAACCGGATATCTTCAAAAAAGAAAACACTCGACTGATTGCCGCGGAAATTAACGGCATCAATCTTAAGATCAAGAACGACAACCGCCGATACCTGTTAATAGGATTTGGACGATGGGGAAGTTCTGATCCCTGGTTGGGAATACCGGTTGACTGGGGACATATATCTAACGCCCGGGTTATTGTTGAAGCAACCCTGCCGGATATGCATGTTGAGTTGAGCCAGGGATCGCACTTTTTTCATAACCTGACCAGTCTTCAATTATTTTATTTTTGTATTTCCCATAGCGGAAAATATAAAATAGATTGGGATTGGTTAAATATTCAGGAAAAAATTTCGGATACAGACAATGTATGTCATATAAGAACAAAAGAACCACTAAAAGTCAAAGTTGATGGCCGAAACCGTATGGGAGTAATAAGTCGATGACTTCAAAAGATAAGAATAAAAATAAAAAGTTGTCGGTTGATCAGCTTCTTTTGCAATTGCAAGAGCGAGCCAAAGAACTTAACTGCCTCTATAGAGTCGATGAGGTTCTGAATAAACCTGACTCTGACTTCGATCAGATATGCAGCGATATTATTTCTGCTATTCCTCCCGGATGGCAGTATCCCGATGTCTGCGTAGCTAAACTTGAACTAAGCGGTAAAATATACACATCACCAAATTTCGTTGAGACTAACTGGGTGCAAACTGCAAAAATCATGACTGCCGGCGTTACTCTGGGACAAATATCGGTCTATTACATCAAGGAGATGCCCGAATGGGATGATGGTCCCTTCTTAAAAGAAGAGAATAGACTTATTCATTCCATAGCAGATAAAATCGGACAGCGTCTGTCACATCAGAAAATGCAGACAATTATTGAGAAATGGGAAGGTCGTCAACAAGGGTCCGGTTCTTCCACCAGAGGAGATTGGCAGATTGTTCTTCAGATGCTCAAACAGACCGATCACAACTTGTATCTCGGTGTTTCACGAAAAATGCTGCATCATATGTGCTGGAGCGGTATAAAAGATGCGGAAAAACTTCTACAAACCTTCACTCCCGATCCCCATGATATGGAAGAAACGATGCTGGAAGAGTGGAACCAGCCCTATGCTCGCCGTCAGGCTGGATTCTCGCCGGAGATTTGCGGAGCGGTTTTTAAAATTGCATCGGTAAGTATGGCTGATAGCGAAATCCTGAGACTGATCCAGAAGTGGTTTCAGGAAGATAAGCTCTCCTTTCTGGTACAGATAGTAAATAGAAACCTCTCTTTAGGTGAAGTTGCCGATGCTATCC